>DAOTXI010000290.1:0-5950 GCA_034435475.1 Anaerolineales bacterium | reverse complement strand
GTTTCGCCCTGAATCAAAGCGTGGAGCATTGGATCAACGACGGCTTGATGGCGATATTTTTCCTGCTGATCGGGCTTGAGATCGAGCGGGAACTATATATCGGCGAGTTGTCCAGCCTCAAAAAAGCGTCTCTGCCGCTGTTTGCGGCAGCCGGCGGAATGGCGTTTCCCGCGCTCTTCCATTTCTTAATCAATCGCGGCACCGAATTCCAGAATGGGATCGGGATTCCCATGGCAACGGACATTGCCTTCGCATTGGGGGTGTTGGCTTTGCTGGGAAGCCGGATTCCCGCTTCGTTGAAAGTCTTTCTCGTCGCACTGGCGATCGTTGACGACCTGGGCGCGATCGCTATCATTGCCCTGTTCTATACAAAAGACCTTTCGATCCTGTATCTTTTGCTGGCGTTGGGCGTGTTTGCCGGGTTGTTGGTGCTGAACCGGCTTAAAGTCCATGCGCTGTGGGCTTATCTGATCCCCGGCTTTTTCATGTGGTACTTTATGTTGAGATCGGGCGTCCATGCCACGGTGACGGGAGTCCTGCTCGCCTTTGCGCTCCCTTTCGGCGATGGCAGCGAGACTTCGCCTTCCTACAGGCTTCAACACATCTTGCACAAACCTGTTGCTTTCTTTATCGTCCCATTGTTCGCGCTGGCAAATACAGGAATTATGCTGGATGAAGGCTGGGTCCGGGGAGTGAGTAACCCAAACAGTTTGGGCATTTTCTCTGGTTTGTTTTTTGGGAAACCCATCGGTATCACTCTTTTATGCCTGTTAGCAGTGCGCTTGGGAATATCGCGCCTGCCGGGAGACCTCACTTGGAGGCATATTGTTGGCGCTGGCTTCCTCGGCGGAATTGGGTTCACTATGTCCATCTTTATCACGCTGCTTGCGTTCAATGACCCCAGCCTTATCCAAAGTTCAAAGATCGCTGTCCTGCTTGCGTCACTGCTGGCGGGCGTGACGGGGTATGTCATTCTCCGCTCGAACGGTATACTCCCGCCATCCTCACAATCCGGGAGTTCCTCATGAACGTTGCCACCTGTATGAAACACCACGTTGTTTCGATCCCCGCATCCACGACCATTCGCCAAGCTGCGACTCTTTTCGCCAAGAAGCACATCGGCTTGCTGCCCGTGGTGGATAAGAACGACAAACCCATCGGCGTAATCGGAATCCGCGACCTGCTCAAACTGGAGATGCCCGATTTCGTCAACTTCGTCATGGACGTGGATTTTGTCCACGACTTCGGCGCGGTGGAGGATACGCGCCCGCCCGCGGCGACGTTGAATAAAACTGTGCGCTCATTGATGCGCCCGGTCATTACAGTGGATGAAGATTGCGGACTCTTGCGCGCCTACTCGTTGATGCTGCAACAAAACCTGCACGACATTCCCGTCGTCTCCAAGGACGGGAAATTGATCGGCATCGCTTCGCGCGTGGATATCGGCGTGACGATTCTCAAGTCGTGGGAAAAGGCGGATTGATGGAGACCTTTTCCATTATCCTCACCTTTGTGGTCTTCTTTGGCAGCCTCATTCTCATCTTTTGGGAGAAGATCAACCGTTCCATCGTCGCCATCTCTGGCGCGGTGTTGATGATCGGCATGGGCAAAATCCTCGGTTTCTATAACGAGGAACTTGCCATCGAAGCGATTGACTTCAATACCCTTGGACTCCTGCTTGGCATGATGATGCTCGTCGCCATGCTTGAACCAACGGGATTTTTCGAATATCTTGCTGTGCTGGCGGCGCGCGCCTCGAAGGGCAAGCCCATCCGCCTGTTCATCCTGCTCGGAATTATCACCACCGTCCTTTCGATGTTTTTGGATAATGTCACTACTGTGGTGTTGATTGCGCCCGTCACCATCCTCATCAGCGAAATTCTGGGCATCAGCCCGCTGCCATACCTGATGAGCGAAGCCCTGCTCTCGAATGTGGGCGGCGTGGCAACCCTTGTAGGCGACCCGCCCAACGTCCTGATCGGCTCGGCGGCGGGTTTATCCTTCAACGACTTCCTGATCTATTCCATGCCCATTGTGCTGGTCTCGTGGGCGGGAGCGCTCTTCACTTTACGGATGTTGTTCAAGAAAGACCTCGCAAAACGTCCGCGCCGCACCAGGGCAGTGATGAAACTCAACCCGGCGGAAACGCTCAACCACCCTGAAACAGCGCGGCGGATATTGATCGTGCTTGGCGCTGCGATCCTGTTCTTTTTCCTCCATCATGCAATGCATGTTGACCCATCGTTAATCGCGCTCGGCGCGGCGGCGGTCTCCCTGCTGTGGGTCCAACCCGATTTGCAGGAGGTGTTGAAAAAAGTGGAATGGAGCGTTTTGATCTTCTTCGGCGCGCTCTTCATCATGGTGGGCGGATTGGAACATTCGGGCGCGCTCGAAAGGATCGTCAACCTGTTCGACGGCGCAACGGGTATGAATCCCATTCTGTTCGGCGTGCTTGTCATCTGGGTCGTCGCCATTCTTTCCGCCGTGGTGGATAACGTCCCCATCACGATCGCGTTGATCCCCGTCATTCAGGGGTTGGGCGAAGCGGGCATGGATATCAATCCGCTGTGGTGGGCGCTGGCGTTTGGCGCGGGCTTTGGCGGCACGGGGACGATCATCGGTTCGAGCGCGAATATCATCGTCGCCACCCTCTCCGAAAAGACGCGCACGCCCATCACCTCTGCGATCTGGATCAAACGCGGTTTGCCGGTCATGATCGTCACCTGCGCGATTGCAAGCATCCTGTACGCGCTGGCATTTCCCCTGTTCTGAAATTGCATGAATATGGTTGAAGCATCAACGGAGTGATGATAATATCAAAGCGAATGACCCGCCCGCTGAAAGTGAATCAATCCCGGGCGCGGAAGGAAGCGCGGCTTGGGCGTTGAATCAACCCAAACGGCGAAGCATCCCAGGAGAAGAGCATGGATCATCCGCAATATCTTTTATTGATGGCGGTTATACAGGAGCAGGACCTCGACCCCGCGACCAAAGCCCTGCAAGGGGTTGGCGCATCGCTCACCTATCTTTCAAGCGCGGGCGGATTTTTAGGCAGGCGCAACGCCACTTTGCTGGTGGGCTTGCCTGTGGACCGCTTGCAGGATTCACTGGGCGTTTTGCACGAAGCCTGCCGCCAGCGCATCGAATACATGACCCTGCCGCTGGAAGGCTCGCCCATGCCGGTGCCCGCGCCGGTGCCGGTGACAGTCGGCGGCGCGACGGTGTTTGCCCTGCCTGTGGAACGCTTCGAACAGATATAACAGCATAGACCTGACAGTCACGCTGAAGGCGTGACTGTCAGGTCTGGCTATCGAGGAGAGCCCTGCCATGAAATTGATCATCGTCATCGTCAACGACAACGATTCGGAAATACTTACCCAGGCGTTCACCGCTGCAAACTTCCGCGTTACGCGCGTTGCCTCCACAGGCGGATTTTTACGCCGCGGCGTAGCGACCATGCTGTTGGGCGTGGACGATGCGCAGGTGGACGCTGTCATCCAAACCGTGCGCAATGCGCTTCCCTCCAAGGGCGACGCGAAACGCGCTACTCTGTTCGTTATGCCGGTGCATCACTACGAACAGGTTTGATCCTTTGATCCCTTCACAATAGAGACGCGTATTTTGATTCGAGCGATGGCGATTGTCAACCTTTGATTGAGCGCTGTTGACAATCAACCCGCCAAACCCACTTTGCATCTATAATCGCCTCAATGGCATCCATTACCCTGCCTGCGCAAAGCGAGACGCGCCACCTCAACATCCGCCCGCTCAGCGTCCTGCGCGACCTGCCCTCGGTGGCAGACCTGATCGAGCAATGCTTCTCCACCACCATGGACGGAGACGGCAAACGCTACGTGCAGGATATGCGCCGCGCCGGGAGCGACAACTCCTTTTTGCAATGGGCAAAACGCGCCGCCGATTCCACCTCCCTGCCGCTGACCGGCTACGTTTGGGAGGAAAACCAGCGCATCGTCGGCAACGTCAGTCTGATTCCCTTTCGGCACAATAAACACCGCCTCTATCTCATCGCCAACGTCGCCACCCACCCCGATTACCGCCGCCGTGGAATTGCCCGCGCCCTCACCCAAGGCGCCATACAGCACTCTCGCGAACGGAAGGTCAACGACATCTGGCTCAACGTCCGCGCCGACAACCCCCAAGCCGTCTCTTTATATGAAAGCCTCGGCTTCATCGAACGCGCCCGGCGCACCAACTGGCAAGCCGCCACCGATTCGCGTTTGGAAATGTCGAAAACGGATGTCGCCGTCACGAGCCGGAATCCGCGCTTTTGGGCGACTCAAATCGAGTGGCTTACGCGCCTCCATCCCGAAGAGATCGCCTGGCACAGCAAATGGAATTTTTCCACGCTCAAGCCGGGGTTCCTCAACTGGCTCTACCTGCTTTTCATTGACATGAGCGTCCGGCAATGGGCGGCCGTCCGCGGCGAGACCCTGCACGCCACGCTATCGTGGATTCCCACCGGGCGCGGAGAAGCCCTCTTCGCGGGAATCGGCGAGAGGTCCGACCCTGAAGCGTTCACCGTCCTCCTTCAACATGCAAGGCGCGAGTTGTATTCCAACTATTCATCCGTCAACATGGATTTTCCCGTCGGCCCCTTCGACGACGCCATCCAAGCCGCGGGCTTCAAACCCCTGCGCACACTGATCTGGATGCAAGCCGCCTAATTTTCCGGACTCCGCAAGTGGAACTTGCGGATTTCAACGTGAGACCATCCCCGCCCTTTTTGCGTACATAAAACAAAAGGAGTTCCAATGACCAAATTCTTCATCCGTGTTGCCATTAACGCCGTTGGCTTGTATGCGGCAGTCTGGCTTATACCCGGCATCGAATATCTCGGCGACTGGACGGGCATTCTCTGGCTGGCTCTCATTATCGGCTTGCTTAATGCCCTTGTGCGCCCCTTGCTCAAATTTCTCACCTGCCCTCTCATCATCCTCACCCTGGGCTTGTTCACCCTTGTCATCAACACCGTCATGCTCCTGCTCACCCGTACCATCGGGCAAACCCTCGGCATCGGTCTCTCGGTGGACGGGTTCTGGTCTGCCCTGCTCGGCAGCCTTGTCATGAGCGTCGTCAGCATCTTCATGAGCCTCTTCTTTCGTGATGAGTTGAAGGGCAAAAAAGGGTAAATGCTGAAGGATGATTTTCTGTTTCAGTTGCAGGGAAATGCCCATCGCCGAGTCTCTAATACCATGCCTTCCCGTCCGCGTGAAGCGTCCGTGACAAAGTCTTCTGGCTGCCTCCCACGGGAGTGGCTAAAGGGTGGGTAAAACAGGAGCATGAACAAATGTAAAAATTTTTCCAGAACGAAACCTTGAACGCTTTTGGTGACAAACCGCAATTCCATGGACCGCTTTCAATGCCGCTCGATTAATCAAACTCAATGAGAATTTGATTTCGATGAGGTGACTACAGCGCTATCCCTGCTTTCATATGGCTACTGGGTTTTCCATTGGTTTTTTCTGGAAAACATCCTTGTGGATTTGACCATATACATCAGCCTGCCAACTCAACGACATTTCACCCAAATGCTGTGCAATCTCCCAACCCCTTCCCTGCGGTCCATCCTGGAACAAAGCAATTCTCTTTTACTTGCAGAATGGTCTGACTGTTGGAGACCAAACCAATTGAGAGCAACAGGCAAATTCTGCCCACTTCTCGATTTATGCGCCAAGGCCCGCATCTATTAAAAACTTTTCCTTGTTTGCCGAACGCGCTGTCTTGCCGCTGGAGGTTTTGATGATCCATTTCTCATCCACCACTTTGACATGGCGCAGGGCGATGGCGGAACTTTTCGTCACATGCTTGCGGATGGCGTCCGCTATCGCCTCTTGTTCCGACGGGGAAGCTGAATCTGCCTCGGCGATGATAACTACCTCTTCGGTCCCTTCTTCTTCGTCGTATATACCGAAGGCGACAACTCGTCCTT
>DAOTXI010000289.1:0-14036 GCA_034435475.1 Anaerolineales bacterium | reverse complement strand
GTTGTATACAAATCCCTCCATTTTCGACCGGGAGATGCTCGATGAACGCCGTTGATTTTTAACGCATGATAATAAAAATTTAGGAGTCTGGAATCTGTTCTTCCGGACCCTATTCATAAGGACCGAAGGAGTCTCTCGGCAATGCAGGCGGACGGATCCAGGAAAGCCAGCCGGTCCTTTGCGGGGGCGCAAAAGGGGCGGGTTTTTCATACATGACCAACAACAGGCTTGTTGCAAGCCCCAGCACGCCCAACCATTGCGTGAGGGTCAGGTTTTCACCTAATAACAAGTGACTGAAGAAAATGGCGATCAGTAGCTCGGAAAGCCCCAGAAGTGCGGTTTGCATTCCGCCGATTTTTTTCACGCCGAGGAACAATGTCACGCGTGAAAAGACGGTGACAAAGGTCAGCCCGATGACAGGATACCAGGGTGCGTTTGCGGGGGGCAGGGCCCGGTCGAAGAGCAGGTACGCCGGTATGACGACCGCGCTCATTGCCAGTAACGTATAAAGCGCGACGGTTGGCGCAGGTACTTCGTAGAGGACGCGCTGATTGATCGGTAGATGCATGGCATAGAGAATCGCCGCTCCGATCATCATGGCGACCCCGATATAGTCCATCTGTTTTTCGGGCGTATTGGTCAATAACAGGACGGCAATACTGGCAAGCCAGACGCGCAAGATCGTCAGGCGGCTTGGGGGTTGGTGGTCGAGAATCAACCACATGGCGACAAAAAAGGGATAGAGGGAATATAACAATTGCCCCAGGCTGGCATTCAATCTTTGCAGGGCAAGATAATACAGGAGCGACCCCAGCCCATTGATCGCGCCCGCCAGAACGCACCCGACCAGCCCAACCGGAAAGATGTATAGGAAACGCCTCGAGAATAGTGTAATGAAAAGCAACATGATCCCCGCCGCCAGCCCTGTGCGTAGCGCCACCACAGCAAGAGGGGAAAATCCCTGCTCGATGGCGAGTTTGCCGAATACGGGGGTTGTGCCAAGAAAGGTCGCGGAAGTGAATGCCGCGACAATCCCGGCTCTCTGTCTGTTTGACACTCTCTCCAACCTTTTTTATTTAAGGAGCGACCGCACCTCTTCGAGGAATTCATCGTTGAGGAAATCCCCTTTTTGCAATAATGCCTGAATATGACCGCCAAGGCGGTTCTTTTCGTCTGGAGTTAGTTCTTTTGCGGTTGCAACGATGATTGGAATGGTGGAGGTCTCCTGGTCTGCCCGCAGGGCTTCGATTACAGCAAAACCGTCCATTTCCGGCATCATCAGGTCGAGTATCACCAGGTCCGGCAGTTCGCGTTGAATCAATTCGAGTCCAGCGCGCCCATCCTCGGCTTCGAGGATCGTGAAATTCCCCTGTGATTGCAGAATACGGCGGATCAGACGCCTCGCTTCGAGCGTATCCTCCACAATTGCGATCTTTGGGAATCGTTCCGGCGCAACCTGTGTTAACGCCGAAAGCAAGCCTTCCTCTTGCGGAGCCTGTGAAAGCGACGGGAATTTGACATCCCGCGCCCAGTTTTCTCCCAGAATACCCTGTTCGGCTGGCATGGTGTGACCTGTGCAGTTGATTACCACTGTATCGCTCTGTTTGATGACCCCCGCTCGGATCAATTTGAATAAACCCGCAAACGCGGTGCCTGCGGCAGGCTCGGCGGAGATTCCCTCCATCTTGGCAAGGACGTGCATGGCGCGGAACGCCTCTTCATCGGTTACGCTTTCAAACGCGCCGCCGGTCGAATCAACATGCCCGCGCAGGAACTCGTAGGCGCGTCCGGGGTCCCCGGTGGCGAGTGTTTCGATCCGTGTTTTGGGAGAAACGACTGGCTCGGCTTTCGCCAGCCCTTTTTTCCAACTGTCTACCATCGGCGCGCAACCGTCTGCCTGAATGGGGGCAAAGGCGGGGATTTTATCCACCCAGCCCATCTGTTGCATTTCCCGGAATCCTTTATGGACTCCCAGCGGTCCCATCCCGCCGCTGATCGCCTGCACATACCAATCTGGGGTGCGCAGCGGAGTGTTTTCTCCCGGTCCGAGGGCGGTTGTCAATTGCTCTGCGATTTCAAAGGCGATGGTTTTCATCGCTTCGATGGATGTGATCGTTCGTGCCCCCATGTCGAGATATAGTTTTCGCTGACGGGCAAATTCTGCCGCCACTTGTTTGCACTGGTCGTAAGAGCCAGTGATCTTGATTACCTGACTCCCGTACAGGGCGATCTCGCGCATCTTGACCCCCGGGACGAGGCTGGTGACGAAAGCCCAAAGCTTTACCCCCGCCCGGGCCGCGTAGGCAGAATAAGAGATGGCGACGTTGCCAGTTGAAGCCGCCACCATTTCGGTGATGCCCGCCTCCTTCAATGCGGCAATGGTTACCGCTGCCTGCCTATCCTTGAAGGATGCCGTCGGTCCCTGTCGTTCGTCCTTGATGAAGATATTGGGACACCCCAGCATCATGCCGAGGTTTCCAGCGCGGATCAGGGGCGTATACCCCTCTCCCAACGACAGACTGGCATTCGGGTTGCGTACCGGGAGGAGTTCGCGGTAGCGCCAAATGTCGAATTGTCTGTTTTTGACCTTCTCCGGCAGGGTCTTGCCAAAGAGTTCGTAATCGTACTCCGCCTCGCGCCACTGACTGCCGCATTTCGGGCAGGAAATGGAGGTCGGAAAGTACGGCGCATTATGACCGCAATCCAGGCATTTAATGATGAATGTCAACGAGTGCTCCTGTGTTACTTACGAGATTGAATCTTATCCAATGAACGCTGGATCGAGGTCAGCAGTTCCTTTTCAGTGAAAGCGCCCTTGGTCAGGATGCGTTGACCCATCTCTTTCATCTGGTTTTTTTGGTCGGGCGTCACATCCATGCCGCTGATGATGATGGTGGGAATTTCGCGAAGCCTGCCGTCCAATTGCATCTTTTCGAGAATTTCGAACCCGTCCATTTCGGGCATAAAGAGATCAAGGATCACCGCCTGAGGTGGTGTTTCGGAGGAGATCATCTTCCAGCCGTTCGCTCCACCTTCCGCAAGAATGGGGCGGTATCTTCCATCGTCTGTCAGCATTTTGCCGATCATGCGAAGATCGTTGGGGTTGTCGTCAACCACCAGCACATCGTGGATTGAACCATCCAAATTTACACGGTCTAATGAATTGACAAGGTCTTCCTCCAAAATGGGCTTGACGAGGTAATCCGATGCGCCAAGAGTGTATCCCTTTTCGACATCTTCCACAATACTGCAAATGATAACGGGGATATTGCGGGTATCGTTATTGGATTTCAACGCTTCAAGCACTGTCCAGCCGTCTGTGCCGGGCATCATGATGTCGAGCGTGATGGCAAAGGGCTTGATCCGGCGCGCAGCCTCAACCGCGCGGGAGGGGTCGGTAAGAGGAACGATCTGATACCCCTGCGGCTGGAGATAACGTTCGTACAAGCCGATCACCTGCATGTCATCGTCAATGGTCATGATGGTGCGGGTATTTTCTGTTGAGACCTCAACCTCCCGCTGATAAAGGGGCAATGTGAAGTGGAAGGTGCTGCCCCTGCCTTCCTCACTTTCCACCCAGATCTGCCCGCCATGCATATTGATTAACTGTTTGCAGATTGATAGTCCCAACCCGGTGCCGCCGCTCTTGCGCGTAGGAGAGGCATCCACTTGGGAAAATGGTTGAAAGAGTTTCTCCTGGTCTTTCAGCGAGATGCCGGGACCTGTATCGCTGACGCTGATCTGTACCATCGTCCGGCCCTCTTCCTTATACGGGGCGACTTCGACCGTGATTGCGCCTTCCTCGGTGAATTTTGCGGCATTCGAAAGCAGGTTGATCATCACCTGACGGATGCGGATCGCATCGGCGCGGACGGTTGGGGTGGACGGCTCGATGTTTTGTCTCAGTTCGATGGGTTTATCCTTGACAATGCCGCTCATGGTGGAAAGCACGCTATGAACAAGGTCGGCAATACCCACTTCATCGAATGCCAGTTCCATCTTTCCGGCTTCGATCTTGGCAGAGTCGAGAATATCGTTAATCAACCCCAGCAAGTGTTGACCTGAATTGTAGATCGCGGTCAGGTCCTGTTGCATGAGTTCCGTAACTGGACCGTCAATGCCTTTCAGGATCACGCGTGAAAAGCCGATTATGGAATTCAATGGTGTGCGTAATTCATGGCTCATGTTGGCGAGGAACTGGCTCTTGAGCCTGTCCGCTTCGCGCATCTCGAGCACCGCTTGTTGCGAGAGTTCGAACGACCGGGCATTGTCAATTGCCACAGCCACCTGATCTCCGAGGGTTTGCAACACCGAGATTTCATCCTCGTTGAAGGCATCCACCTCGCGGGCGTGGATGTCAATCACGCCGATCACGCGTTGACCGATTCGTAAAGGGATGGCGGTTTCTGCGCGTGTTTCGGGCAGGAGAGGGTCGTATGTGTACAACGGGTTTTCCGCGACGTTATTGGAAACAAGGAGGGTCCCGCTGGAGGCAACCGAGCCGACAATGGATTTGTCGTCAAGGCGCACTGAGGTTCCCTGTTTTTTCATTTCCTCGCCTGCCCCACCGGTGGCTTCTTTGAGTACTGCGTTGAAACCGGTCTCTTCCACAACATAGATCGCCGCATGATAAACCTTGAAGCGATCCGTAATCAGGTTGACGGTTCTGGCGAAAATGGTATTGAGGTCCAGGATCGAGGTGACGAGTTTCCCGATCTCCGCGGAGACTGCCAGGTATTCGTTGCGGCGGCGGATGGCTTCCTCCGCCTTTTTTCGCCCGGTAATATCACGCGCCACCCAGAACACCCGCGACTCGTCCAGCCGGGTAAGGTTGGCGAGAAACCAGAAAATATTTCCCCCCAGATTTAATTCATATTCGAATGAAACTTTTTCAGGGATTGCGAGCGCTTCGCGTACCTTGTCCAGGAAATGGTCTGCTATTTCCTGCGGAAATAACTCGTGGAAAGTCTTTCCGAGCATATCCTCGGGTGGCCGGATCAGGAGGGATGGGTTGGTGGGGGCGATCTGTTCGTAGCGGCCGTCGCGGTTGATGACCAGAACGACGTCATCCATCAGGGAGAAGAGCGCGCGGAAGTTTGTTTCTGATTGTTCGACCTGCGAGAACAACTGGTTTCTCTGAACCGCCGACCCGATCTGTGCCACTATTGCTTCAAGGACATGGAGTTCGTCCTGCGCGATGATCCGGTCTGCGCGGTCGAATGCCACGCCAATTGTGCCAATGACCTCCTGGTCGTTGAGCAGGGGCAGAATCAAGAGGTTCTTTGTGCCCCTTTTCATGAGAGGCTCGCGGACAGGTTCTGCCAATGGGTTGGTTTCGATGTCTTTAATGAAGACCGGTTTGCGCGAACGGATCACTTCTTCGGTTGGGATGTTGCCATGAACTGGGAGGAGCAACCCAAGTTCAGGGATATGCCCGAGAACCGGGGTGGCTTCCGCTGCCACGATCAGGTGAGATTTTTCCGCATTCAACATGGCAATGCCCACATTTTGTGCGTCGAGCAATTCCACAAGGTTGTCCGCGACACCCTGCAAGGTGGCTTGCAAGTCGAGGGAGCTTGCCACCGATGAAACCACCTTGTTGATGATGGAAAGTTCCTGGGCGCGGCGCTGGGTTTCCTGGAACAGACGGGCGTTTTCCAACGCCAGCGAGAGTTGGTCGGTCACCTGACGGATAAGCAATTGCTCGTCGGTCGTAAAGGCACGGTTTTGATTTTCGTCCACCATGCGCAGGATCGCCCAGTCCTCCTCGCCAAGTTGCAGGGTGGTTGAATAGGTCGAGCCGGGTCCGGAGTAGAGCGGGGCTGGTTCGGTGACGAGGTTTAGTGTGCCGGTGGTGCGCCGCTTCGTTTTTACGGGCGCAGATGCGGGTCTTGGGGCGGCATCCGGCTTCGGCGCGGATTCTGCCAGGGGATTTACCTCCACTGCTCTGGGCTGGGAAGAGGCGGGGGGGATATCTGCTGGGGGAGGGGGCGCTTCGATTCCTCCCTTTGGCTTGGGCGCTTTCTTCCCGGGCGTTTCCTCCGGCTGGACGCCTTTGAACAGCCTGTCAAGACGCTTGTCTATTTTCTGTTTCTTTGGCATATTCCATGAGTTCCTGGGCGAGGACGCGGTATTGGGTGGAGCCGCGCGCGGCGGATTTGTAGTGCGTGATGGGTTGTCCGGCAATCGGGCTTTCGCGGAGTTTGGTATCGAGCTCGATCACGGTATTGAAAACCCCCGACCCGAAGGTGGAACGCAATTGTTCGTGGATGTTACGATGGGTGCGGTTGCGCCTGTCGAGCATGGTGACGAGGATGCGGTAGGAGAGGTTGGGGTTGTCTGCTTCGCGTGTGCGGCGGATCAGCCCCATCATATTTCTCAACGCGTAGGCGGAAAAATATTCCGCCTGGGTGGGGATGAGGAGTAGGTCTGCCGCTGCGAGCGCGTTGCGGGTGATTGCTCCGAGCGCTGGGGGGCAGTCCAGCACGATGTAATCGTAAGGCAGGTTTGGCGTGGTTTGAATGGCGCGTTGAAGGATGGTGGTGTAATTGGTGCGCATTGGCAGGAATTGTTCCGAGGTTTCGATGCGGGAACTGGATGGGATCAGGTCGAGGTTTTCGATCTCGGTCCGCCGATGTGTTTGGAGAAGCGGCTCGCCGTCGAGCATGACGTTGCTGGATGTCTTTTCGCTTTCGCCCGGTTCAAAGCCGAGGGCGAGCGTCAGGTTTGCCTGCGCGTCGAGGTCAATTAGCAGGGTGCGGTTGCCCAGTTCCGCAAGGGCGGCTCCGAGCGAAAGCGCCGTGGTGGTTTTTGCCACTCCACCTTTCTCATTCGAGACTGCAATGGTTTTGGTCATGATGCCTCTCAGTTTATCCATACGGATCACTTGTCGGGTGATTTGCTTTTCTGCGGTATGACGTCAATGCGCGATATTTTGAGCGCCTCGCGCAATTCTTTCAGGGCGGTATCTATCATTTCCTGCGGGTCGTTGCTTCCCCGGATTCTGGTTGTGATGTCGGTGACGAGCCTTTCCCTTTCGGCACGCCTTTGGGTTTCGTCGAACAGGCGGGCATTTTCTGCAATGACTGCTACGCGGTCGGCAACGGCTTTGATCGTATCCATCTGGTCGGCGTTTAGGCTTTCCTCTTTTGGCAGTGAAACGAGAAGTTCGCCAAGCGTCTGCCCGCGGACAGTGATCGGTACGACCACCTCTTTTCGGTTTGCCTTTTCCTGAGACTGCCCATTACCGCCATCGGGCGCGAGGGGAACAACGCCACTTGCAGTATACCTGTAACCTGCAACCTTGAATTCGTTTGCAAGGCGATTCCAATTTTCCGTTAGAGTCCGGCGCGAAGCGGCTTCTGCTTCAGCGAGCGACCTTTCCATTTGTTCGTACAGTTTTGCGTTATGAATGGCGATACTGACCAGTTCCGCGAGGATCGTAAGAGATTCGAGGTCTTCGTTTGAAAAGGCGTTTATTTCGCGGCTTTGCACATCCAACGCGCCAAGACTTTCATCCGATTCGATGAGCGGGAGGGCCATCTCAGACTGGGTTTCCGGCAGGTCTGGGTTGTTGAAGAAGACGGCGTCTTCACCAACGCTCAGGGCGATGCGCGGTTTTTTCGCGCTGGTTACATAGCCGACGATGCCTTGCTCACCAATGCGGAGTTGATGTCCGCGGCCCAACATGCGTTTGCCGCCTTCGCTATTTGCCGCAACGAGGATGGCGTATTGCCTGAGGGCGTCGTTCAGAAAGATGCCCACGTGATAGAAACCGAATTGCTCGCTGATTACCTCCGCCACCTGCGGGAGTAGTTCGCGGAGATTTTTTTGGACGTTAATGGCTTGGGCAACCCTGGCAACTGCTTCGTATTGTTTGCTGCGCCTTACGCCGCGGGCGGTCTCTTTTTGCAGTTCAGCGGTCCGGTCTCGAACTCTTTGTTCAAGAGATATAACAAGGTCGCTGACCGTATCTGCCATGCGGTTGAACGAATCGGCAAGGTTCTCAAGCTCGTCTCCTGAGCGGATATCTGCCCGCGCGTTGAAATTTCCCCTGGTAAGTTCCGATGCCGCTTCATTGAGCGAATTGAGGGGCGCTGTCAGCCGGTTGCCAGCCGAAAGCGAAAGGGCAGTTGCCGCTGCAAGGACAAGCACGACCAGTAGAATGGCAAAAATAATCGTATTCCTTGTTTCGCGTGCGACCTGTTCTGTAATTTCAGCTCTGTCCGGCAGTAATTCTCTGGAAGGGGCAATGAAGACAACCTTGTATCCAACCTCTGGAATCTGGTTGAATGCCACATATCGCTCCTCACCCGCAAGAGTGATTGTAAAGACGCCGGAAGAGGCGTTTGTGAGTATCTCGAGGATTTCGTAAAAAGCCGGAGAAGCGGAGGGAAGCGTGGATGGGTCCATGATCTTGCTCAACATCGCGCTTTCATCCGTGATTTCGAAGTCGGTGTATCCGGCATCAGGGAGCGAGATCAGCCGGTTGGCATCGTCCATAAGGAAGGCGTATCCGGTCTCGCCGATTTGAATGGCGGCGAGCAGGTCAATGACCCGGGTGATTTGGACGTCCATTGCCGCCACACCCTGAAAACGATCTGCTTCATCAAACACGGGGATGCTGGTAGTAATTACCAGTCCATTCAATGCCGCGTCTTCATACGGGGCAGACCAGACGACCTGACGATTTGGGTTGGCATCGGGAGAGGCGGAGAGATACCACTGCCTGCCCGTCACATCGAAATCGGGCGGCACGATATTGGCAAGGTCAATATTGGGGAAGTAAACAGTCTCTCCCCGTTCGCCGCCGAAATAGATGGCGACAACATCCGGGTTCTCATCTAGAATGGAGGGCAGGAAGAGTTCGGTATGCTTGAGCAGGTTGAGTTTTCGGATAAGTGGGTCATTCAGGCTCACCGCGGCGGGAATGAACACCGATGCCGCCTCTGAATTGGAATTGTCCCAACTGCCATTTGGGAGTCGTTCAAGTGAGGAACTGGCATCCCAGTAAGTGCCGCCTGCCAGCCTTTCGTCGGTAAGTATGGTCTGGATGGAATTGGCTGCCACACGGGTGTTATCGTTCATGCCCTGAAAGAAGCTGTCAAGGCGTGAGGCTTGCTCAGAGTTGATTCTTGCGATCTCGTCTTCGGCGTGCTGCCTGGCATTCTCTTCCACGTTGAGGATCAGTTGGTTGCTTCCATCCCGGATGCGCAGATAGATGTATATTCCCATGACCAGAACGACCAGGAAGGAAATAGCCATGGTAACGGCTGTCAACTTCCCCCTCAGCGAAAGGCGTGAAAGAGGCGATCTTGACACAAATTCCTGAATCGAGAATTTCCGCTGCATTAATAATCCTTGTTATTCGCCGCCATTTTCAGCGTCGTCTTTGAGCTTGATGGTCACCTCGGAGCCGGGCATGGTGCGACCGAGCTCCTCCGCGGCGATTGCCAGCACGTTGTACAGATTGACCGACGAACTGATTTTACCGGTGATTTCGCCGATGGTTTTTTCCTTGATTACCTGCCGCTGGGTGGTCTGGATCAGGCGGGCATTTTCGAGGGCAAGTGAAAGGCGTTCGGAAACCGCCTCCGCGAGATCAATCTCGCTTTGCATCCATTGCCTTTCCCGTGAAGGCGATTTAACATGCATGACCCCAATGATTTGGTCGCGAAGTTTAATGGGCACCACGATCATGGGATCATTCGTTTTCCCGTCGGCGTGGAAGAGAAGCGTTTCGCCCCGGAACATCGCCTGGTCTATTTCATTTGTCGAAACAGGGCTGGAAAGCCGCCTGCCGCCGATCAGGGTTTGATAATATCCCACCGTACTTTCCTCACGGGCGATTTCCTTCCAACCGGTTTGAATTGACTGCTGGTAGGCAGACCTTGCTTCGGTCAGCGCCTGCTGGGTCTGCTCGAAGAGCCTCGCATTTTCGATGGTGATGGCGATCTGGTCTGCAAGGATGTCGAACATGTTAATGTCGTCCTGCGCAAAGAAGGCGGGTTTGTCGCTTTGAATATCGAGGATGCCGATGACCGTATCGCGGGCCCTTAATGGGATCGCCGCTTCGGAGCGGGTGCCCGGGAGTTCGGGGGTCTGCGTCTCGGGTCCCGAATTGGGGCTGATGCGCGGTTCCCCTGTCTCGGCAACCGCCCCGACGATTCCACCTTCACCGACCTTGATCTTGAACCCGCGCTCAAGCATTGCCTGCCCTCCAATGCTGTTAGAAGCCTGGAGAACTGCATACTTCCTGGTCGAGTCGATGAAGAAGATACCCACATGATAACAATCGAACCGCTCGCTCACCAGCCGCGCAATCAGCGGCAGAAGCACGTTCAACTTCTGTTCGCTATTGATGATTTTGCTGATTTCCCCAATGGCAAGATACTGAGCAGCGCGCCTCTCAGTCTGGCGGCGCGAGAATTCAAGGTCGAGAGTGCGTTCCTCGATGCGCTTTTCAAGGTTTGAAAGCGTGTCGCGCAACTGGCTTGTCATGCGGTTGAATGTATTGGAAAGCACGCCAACTTCGTCGTTTGTTTCCACCGGCGCGGTAATTTGCAGGTTGCCTTTTGAAATTTCCTCCGCCACTTCGGTTAATCTTTTCAGGGGCGTGGTGATATTTCTCGAAAGATAAAAGATCACAAAACCAAAAACAACCGCCAGCAGGAGGCTGTACCCGGTCAACGTTGTTTGCAGGTCGCGAGTCTTTTGCAGGGAATCATCAAGCGGGAAGACAAAGCCCAAAGACCAGCCGGTATCCATGCTCACCGGGGCGTAGGCGACGTACATGATATTGCCTTCCCAATCGGTCGCCTGACGGAAACCGGAATTTCCGGCAAGCATGTCCTGTGTCATATCTGACCAGGTTTCATTTGGAGCAGACTGGGCAAATGTAAGCATCGAATCCACCATGGGTTCATATGCCTGTCCAGGTTTGCCCATGCCCAGAATGACTCCGTTCTTATCGAGAAGAAAAGCGTAGCCGGTACCTTCTATCCTCAATTCGAGGAAAAGGTCCTGGATGGCGCTCATGGCAATATCTGCCGAAGCGACACCCTTAAAAATTCCGCGCTCATCGTAGAAGGGCACACTGGTGGTTATGATCCATTCATTGCCCAGAAATTCCGGTTCCCGGTACGGATTTGACACCGTGACAGTAAGCGCACTTTTGGGGTGAAGGTACCATTCATTATTGAAGTAATCGGCGGGCAGGTTCAATTGAATTTCGTTTTCTGGTGTGCGCCAGTAACGCCTTGCCCAGGCAGATGTGCCCGGCTTGAATTGATCCGGCTCAAAGCCAATGGAAACACCATCTATGTGAGGGTTTCCGCGCAGCGAATTTTCGAGAATGTATTCCACCGCTTCTTCGTCCGCGCCACCAGCCTCTGCCACAGCGGCGATCCCAGTGGCGGATGTTCGCGCCTGCTCCAGCGCGGTTTGAATGCGGAAGATTGTATCCGCAGTTCCGGAGTTTAATTCCTCTTCAAGACTCGTTTCGAGGTCTCCCTGACTGGTACGAATACTGAGGATGGAATAAATGAGGAATCCGAACAGCATCATGCCAACTGCGGCAAGAGTTAACTTAAGTCCCAGACTTGTGTCTGAAAGGTGGTCTTCCGGTTGGGTGGCGGGGTTTTGTCTGGCTTCCATCATTGTTCTCTATACATTCAGTTATTATTAAACATCCATTTTCAAAGATGTTGGCTCGATCTGGATGATTACATCTGAACCACCAAGGGCGCGGCTCAGTTCCTGCGCGGCGGCTTGAAGGATACTATCGAACCGGGTAGATGCGCTGACCTTGCTGGTGATGTTTGCTGTCACCTTTTCGAGGTCGGCGCGGCGCTGGCTCGATTGAAGCAGGGTTGCGGTTTCGATGGCAAGGGAGAGCCGGTCTGCGACGGCTTCGGCAATATCGGCATCATCGTTTGTGAGTTTTATATCGCCACGGGAACTGAGTTGCATCACTCCAATCACCTTGTCTCTTAAACGGATGGGGATCGCCAGCCGCGACCAGTTGCCGGGTCCCGATGTGAGAACGGTCCGTCCCTTTGCGGTGGCCTCATTGACCTGGGGATTATCAACCGCATATTGAAGGGGTTTTATACCCGCTTCTGAATATGAAAAGCCAAGCCCAAGCTGGGATGGGCGCAAAACCTGCCAGGCTTCACGGGCAGCCTGCCCAACCGCGCTTTGTGCTTCTGCCAGCGCTTTTTGCGCCGCGGCAAAATTTTGAGCGTTGTTGATGGCAACCGAGACCTGGTCTGCCAGGGTGGTTAATACTTCGACATCGTCCGCAAGGAAGGCGTTCGGCTTTTCACTTTGGACATCAAGCGCGCCGATGATTTGCCCGCCATACCGCAGAGGCAGGGCGATTTCAGAATGAGTCTCAGGGAGGTCGGGATTATTGAAGTAAACAGAATCAGTTCCAACGTCTAGGGCGATGCGGGGTTGCCCGGTTGCGGTGACGAAGCCCACGATACCGGTTTGCCCGACAGACAGGCTGTGCCGGCGTGCGAGCATCCTTTGACCACCCTCGCTGTTTGCTGCGCGAAGAGCTGCCGACTCGCCGGATTCATCCAAAAGGAAGATACCAACGTGATATACATCGAATTGCTGGCTGATCACCCGTGTGATGAGGGGCAGGAGTTCATCCAGCGATTGAACCGTGGATACTGCGTTCATCACCTGCGCCACCGCCTGGAACTGCCTCGCCTTTTTTTCAGATGCCAGGTTCGATTTTTCGAGATCAAGGGTGCGTTCCTGGATTCTTTCTTCAAGACTGGCGCGAAGGGTCGTGAGTTCCTCATTTTCCCGTCTTTGCTCAAATTCACTCTGACGGGCACGTTCGGCGGTTTCGTTCAAACGAAGGATCAAAATGTGTGTGATCCCTGCGGTTGTCAGGAAGAGTAGCGGGACGATAATGGCATCATCGATTCCGGCGGGTAGAATTGTGCGCGGCGTCGAAAAATCTCGGATGGCTACGACGATTGCAACGAGAACTGCCAGGGGGGTGACGATGAATAACGAACGCCTGCCCATCAATATGGAAGACAGGATAAGGACAATGGGGATTGCGTAGAAGGAAGTGTCTCTTAGCCCGTTTGTATTGAGCGCTATTGTGGCAATTGAAATGAGAAGGGCAACTGGCACGCTTATCTTTGCCAGGGTCAGGTTTCCCTGTAATACAAGGACCAAAGCCATTAATTCAACGATGAGAGAGGCAAGCAGCATGGCAAATGCCAGGGGGTTGCGCGAACCCTCACCTGCAATTCCAGTCACCAACGGCAGGACCGCCAGGTTGGTTAGAAACACAACGATGATTATGTTCCTTGTCAGCCTGATGAAGGACGGGTCGCGGTCATCTGCGCTTTTTAGAAAATTCAAAAAACGTTCAAACATACCTTCTCCTGGCTGTTACCCGGATTGTCCCGAATCGAATTGGATGACGACTTCTGTGCCGGGCAGGCTTCCACCCAGTTCCTGAATGGTTGTTTGGACGATATTGTCCAGATTGACAAGGTTTCCCAGTTTGGATGTGATTTGCCCGATGGTGCGTTCTTTTGCCGCGCGTTTCTGAGCATCTTCCAGCAGGCGTGCGTTTTCGATGGCAAGTGCGGTACGTTCGGCGATTGCCTGTGCCATGGCGATCTCATGCGTATCCCATTTTCGGTTGAGGTCGGGCGCACTTAATCGAAGAGCCCCGATCTGGACGCCGCGCAGGACGATTGGGATGGCAAGTTCGACAGGTTGAGATTTTGTTTGCGCGTCAATTGGGCGTGTCAGCACTCCGTCGAAGTGGAATCCGGGGATCGTGTGCCGTTTGAGGAATTGCTTCCATTGTTGTTCGCCCAATTGAGCTGCGGCGCGTTCCGCCTGTTCGCGCGCCTCATGGCTTTCCTGAAACGACCGCGCATTTTGGATGGCTGTGCTGACCTGATCCGCGAGGACGGACAGGATGTTGACATCCTCGTCCTTGAATGCATTTATCGCCTTGCTCTGCACATCCAGGGCGCCGATGACCTCAGAGC
>DAOTXI010000288.1:0-2061 GCA_034435475.1 Anaerolineales bacterium | reverse complement strand
AGTTTGAAGCGGGAGAGTTCAGCATCATCTACAAAAGCGGGATTTGCCTTGCGTAGATTCTGGCGGTGGTCGAGGGCGAGGGCGGTGAAGGTGCCGCGTTTGGAGGCGATCTGTTGTAGTCCGCGAAGTTTGCCGATGGTGATGGGTTTCATGGTTTGGGTTCCAGAGTTAAGTTCGTCAAACGTCAAAGGTCGAAAGTCAGTTGACCTTTGACGTTTGACCTTTGACGTTATTTACGGGCAGGTTTGTATCCAGGCGTCCAAGCCGCGATGTTTGAGGATGGCGCTGAAGTTGAGTTGCTTTGCGCGTTGACAGAAGACAGCGAAGTCGCCTGGCAGGTCGGTGTATTCGGCGGCGAAGACAGGTTTGTTGGCTTCGATATAGGGAATCATCTTGTCGGCTTCGTTGTAGTAGAAGTAGTCTTCGGTGATGGCGAAATCGTAGATGTCCACGAGTTCCTTCACTTGATCGGAGGCGTTCTTTTGTCCGATGGCGAGTCCGCGTTTGTGGGCTTCGTCTGCGAGCCAGAGGGCGAATTTCAACTGATCGTCGTACGTGAGTGGGAAGCCTGTGTCGTTGGTGTAGATTTCCATGTTGTCGGGTTCGAGGGCGTCAAAGCCTTTGGCTTGGCACAGGTCGAGGCGGGCGAGCAGGATGGGCGCAAGCAGGTCAATACGGCGGATGTCGAGCCAGCGTTCGCCTTTCCAGCCGTCGTAGTCTTTGCCCAAGACTTCGGCAGGGAATTGGTCTTTGTCGGGTCGCCAGTCTTCCCATGAGCCGACGCTGATGTAGCAGATGACTTTACGTCCTTTGGCATGGAGTTCGTCGATGACAGCTTGGTCAACATACAGGTCAATGTCGTAGACATCGGCTTCGATGGAGGTGTCAATGTCGTCGTTGCCGATTTGCCATTGCCAGGTGAGTCCAGGTTTGGGGTGCCACCAACGGGTTTCAGGTGTCAGGTGCGAGGTTTCAGGTTGGGGAGTGGAAGGCATGAGGGTGGATTCTTTTGGTGAGGTAGAGTCAGGTTGGGGTGAGTCGGAGGCGGTTCTACATCCAATGAAGAAAGAGGAAAGAAGAAAGAGGGCGAGGACTTTCTCCCTCACCCCTGCCCCTCTCCCACTGGGAGAGGGGTTGGTCATTGGTATTCGGGGAGCATGTCGCCGTGGGCTGTGATGAGTTCGTCCACGAGCGACCAGATCTGGTCGAGGCTGAGTTCGGCGGCGGTGTGCGGATCGAGCATGGCGGCGTGATAGATGTGCTCGCGCTTGCGGGTGAGCGCGGCTTCAACGACCAACGACTGCACGTTGATGTTGGTCTGTTGCATGGCGGCGAGATGCGGCGGCATCTTGCCGATGTGCGTGGGTTGAAGTCCGTTTTTGTCAACGAGTACTGGGACTTCGACGCAACAGCCTTGCGGGAGATTTTCGATGAGATTGTTGTTGGCGACGTTGCCATACACAACGCGCGGCGTGCCTGTTTCGAGCGAGTGGATGATGAGCGAGCCATATTCCTGACTGCGTTCATAAGACTCGTTCAGTTCGCCGCGTTCGAGCGCGGCTTTGTCGGCTTCCCATTCGGCGATCTGAATTTCACAGCGCGTGATGTATTCGTCAACGGGGATTTCAAATTCTTCGAGCAGGTCGGGACGGTTTTGTTTGATGAACCACGGGACGTATTCGCTGAAATGTTCGCTTGACTCGGTGACGAAGTAGCCCGTGCGCTTGAAGACTTCATAACGGACATGGTTGGCAAGGTTGCGATATCCACGCGCATACGATTTTGCTTCTGCGGCTTTACGAATCTTTGGATAGAGGTCTTCACCATTGCGTTCGAACTTGAGATAGAACGCCATGTGGTTGATGCCCGCGCAGATGTAATTGATCTCGTTGATGGGCACGCCAATATCTTCGGCAAGAACTTCGGCTGTGCCTTGCACGCTGTGGCACAAGCCAACGGTTTTGATCTTGCTGGCTTTGTTGATCGCCCAGGTGTTCATCGCCATCGGGTTGACGTATTGCAGGAAGGTCACATCGGGGCAGACTTCTTCCATGTCTTTGC
>DAOTXI010000287.1:0-10510 GCA_034435475.1 Anaerolineales bacterium | reverse complement strand
AACCCGGTCAACCCCTCATCTGGCGCGGACCAATGCTCAACTCTGCCATCCGTCAATTTTTGGGTGATGTGGAATGGGGCGAGTTGGATTACCTGATTGTGGACCTGCCCCCCGGCACGGGAGATGCGGCTCTCTCCCTCGCTCAGGCTTTGCCCCTCAGCGGAGCGGTTATTGTGACCCTGCCGCAGTTGGTCTCACTCGAAGACGCCGTACGCGGACTCAACATGTTCAAGACACTCGAAGTGCCCATCCTCGGCATCGTCGAGAACATGTCCTACCTCGAAATGCCCGATGGCTCAAAGATGGACCTCTTCGGTTCGGGCGGCGGGGAAAGACTCGCCGAAAGCACAGACACCCCCTTCCTCGGGCAGATTCCCATTGACCAGAATGTGCGCATCGGCGGCGATTCTGGCAAACCCATCGTGGATTCGTATCCCGACTCGCCGGTAGCCAAAGCCTTCACGGATATTTCTCAGAAGATTGCGCAAAAGGTATCCGTCGCGGCGGTTGGAACAAACAACGCCCTGCCGATCAATATTGTTGAATAACCGGGTTGGGCGGTCGTTACAGCCTTCAGGGAGTATTCCTGGGGGCTGTTTTTTATGAGAGGTATTTATGGAAAAACGCGCGTGGATTCAAGTTATCCCGGAGGATGAGGCGCAGGGCGAACTCGGCGATTACTACAAACAGGAATGGGATTCGGAAAAACAAGGCGTGGATAACATCCTCGCTGTCCATTCCCTGAATCCGCCCACATTGAGGGCGCACGCCGATTTGTATCACACGGTGATGCATTCCAAAAGTCCGCTCAGCAGGTCGGAGCGCGAGATGATTGCGGTGGTGGTCAGCGCCATCAACAAATGCCATTACTGAATTATCCACCATTCGCGCGGTCTGCTGCGACTGACAAAGAACCCCGAACTGATCGAAGCCCTGAAAACCGATTACCGCACAGCGGAGATAAAACCGCGCCAACGAGTCATGCTTGATTATGCGGACAGACTCACCCGCACTCCCTGGGATATGTCCGAAGCGGACCTTCTCCCCTTACGTGAAGCAGGCTGGAACGATCGCGCCATTCTCGACATCAACCAGACCGTATCGTATTACGCCTACGTCAACCGCGTGGCAGACGGGTTGGGCGTCGTGTTGGATGACTATGCGCGAAATGACCCTGCATAGTACAAATGTCAAATTGATTTGGCACAGACAAGCGTGTACACTCCCTGTACGAGGAGATTATTATGAAAACAAAGATCGCCGCTTTTCTTGTCTTGTTGATTTTTATTACCACCGCCTGCAACCTGCCTTCAAGTACTGCCCAACCCCAGGATGATTTTGATCTCGTTTCCACTTTGGCGGCGCAGACGGTGCAAGCCTCTATAAATCAAGACGCTACACCAACATCTATCCTTGAGATACAACTCCAAACCCCGCAGGAACCTTCCCAGCCAACAGCCACCTCCCAGCCATCGCAACCGGGTCAGCCGACTGCCACATCCCAGCCCTGCAACCGCGCATCCTTCGTAGAGGACATTACCATCCCGGATAATACTTCAATCACGGTCGGGAAGGCGTTTACAAAGACCTGGAAACTCAAAAACGTCGGCTCATGCACCTGGACCTCGGGCTATCAACTCATCTTCGACTCTGGCGACCAGATGAGCGGACCCTCCTCCCAGCAGTTGACAAATGGAACTGTTGCGCCGGGGCAGACCCTCGATGTGTCTGTGAACCTTGTTGCGCCCAATTCGCCCGGCACATACAAGGGAAATTGGAAGTTGAAAGACCCCAGCGGGGCGATCTTTGCGCTTTCCACCGGTCCGTTCTGGGTGCAGATCAAAGCCGCTGCGGCAGCCGACTGGCCCACGGTAAAGAAAGGCGACACCGGCAACGATGTTTATGCCATTCAATACCTGCTGACCCATCACGGTCAGAGTCCCGCGACAGATGGCATATTTGGAAATGAAACTCAAAGCGAAGTTGAAGATTTTCAGACAGTGAAAAATCTAAAGGAAGACGGCGTCGTTGGACCGGAAACCTGGCAGGCGTTGATCGTCACCGTCAAGCAGGGTGACACGGGTCCCGCTGTGCGCGCCGTTCAGCAACTCTTGAAAAGCGAGTACGGCTTCAACAGCGTCAATGTAGACGGGATTTTCGGTCCGATCACCGCGCAAGCCGTGAAAGATTTCCAGACCTCGAAAGGCATCTCCTCTGACGGGATTGTCGGACCAGTCACCTGGCAGAAATTGATCAATAATTAACTCACCTTACGCAGTTTCCTCGTAGCGCGACATTTATGTCGCCCCAAAACGCGAGATAAATCTCGCGCTACCGCGTAAGGTCGGTAATTAAAGCGTTTGACCTGGGTTTCGCCGCCAAAGCAACAAAAAAGCCCGGATGTTTCCGGGCTTTTTTCGAGCTGGGGATCAAGGATTCGAACCTCAAATTTCGCGTCCAGAGCGCGACGTGATGCCATTTCACCAATCCCCATCAAATTTCCAGCGGGCGATATTTTATCACGCGCATCCGCATGGCGCAAGCGCGAATTGTTTATTTGGCGTGGCTTTAGATAATAGTCAATGCTCTGTTGCAAACACTCTCAAAATCTGTCACTGCGAGCAAAGCGAAGCAGCCTTCCTGCCAGCGAGGGGATTGCTTCACCGCTTGTCGCGGCTCGCAATGACATCCTTGCAACAGAGCAAATAGTCAAAATCAAAGGCTTCGATACACCGATTTCAGGGATTGGACGGTTTTGTCGGTCTCTTTACGATGAATTGCCAGTCCGTGTATCAAAAAGGTCTTGTCAAGTTTTATTGAGAAAGCCGTGGTTTATTTGAGACGCGAGGCACGGCGGGTGTTTTCTTCCATTTCCATCAGGATGAGCAGGCTGTGCTGGACGAATTTCAGCCCGAAAAAATAGGCAATCCCCGGCACGGGCATGGTCAGGTAGGGGTTGAAAAAGCTCAATAGGTCCACAAAGGACATGCCTTTTTGAAAGAAAAGCCCGGCGGCAAATTGGATCATGAATTGGGCGAAGGAGGTGACGAAGGTGAAGAGATATACGCCCAGTGCCGCCCAGGCAAGGATGCCCGCCCAGCGCGAGAGGTTAAGGATCGCGCTTTTATCAAAGAACAAGCCGGGGAAAGATTCGCGTTTTTCTTCCATGTGGTCTCCTGATATGGGGAAAATTATACTTTGTTATAATGAACGCGATTAAAACGCTTTCAGCGTGGAATAAGTTCCTGAAAGGCTGGCAGGCGTTGGTTAAGAAAAGAGGCGGATTTTCATCCGCTAAATCCCTTGTAAAGGTAAAGTCAACGAATGAGTCTTGAAGAAAACAAACCATCCGATTTCATCCGCGAAGCCGTGACGGAAGATTTAAAAAGCGGGCGCTTCAATTATGTCCGCACGCGCCTGCCCCCCGAACCAAACGGATACCTGCACATTGGGCATGTCAAGGCGTTCATGATTGACTATCTCGTGGCGAAGGAAAACAATGGCGAGTTGATCCTGCGCTTCGACGATACCAACCCGGCGAAGGAGGAAACCGAGTTTGTAGAAGCCATCATGGATGATGCGCGCTGGCTTGGCATCGAGTGGGTCAAGGTGACGTATGCGTCGGATTATTTTGGATTGCTCTACGACTGGGCCGTGCAGTTGGTGAAGAAGGGGCTGGCGTATGTCGACGATCAGACTCCGGAGGAAGTGAGCGCCAATCGCGGGACCTTGACCCAAGCCGGAAAAAATTCGCCGTTCCGCGACCGTTCGGTGGATGAGAATTTGGAATTGCTCGAACGCATGAAGAACGGCGAGTTCCCCGACGGTTCGCGCATTTTACGCGCAAAGATAGACATGGCGCACCCAAACATCAATATGCGCGACCCGGCGATGTATCGCATCATCCATGAGCCGCCGCATCACCGCACAGGCGATAAATGGAAAATCTACCCGATGTACGATTGGGCGCACGGGCAGAACGACTCGATGGAAGGCATCACCCACTCCTTATGTTCGCTCGAATATGAAAACCACCGCCCGTTGTACGAGTGGTTCCCCGAACAATTGGGCGTGTTCAGACCGCGGCAGATCGAGTTTGCGCGTTTGAACATAAATTACACGGTAATGAGCAAGCGCAAACTTCGCCGTTTGGTGGAGGAAAAAGTTGTCAGCGGCTGGGACGACCCGCGAATGCCGACCCTGCGAGCCATGCGACGCCGCGGGTATACCGCTGAAGCCGTGTTGGATTTCATCCGCCGCGTGGGTGTGGCGAAGAATTACAGCATCAGCGATGTGGCGCTTCTCGAAGAATGTGTGCGCGACGATCTCAACAAACATTCCCTGCGCCGCATGGCGGTCATCCGCCCGTTGAAGGTGGTCATTGATAATTATCCCGATGACCTCGTCGAAGAGATGGATGCGGTCAACAACCCCGAAGACCCGAACGCCGGGACGCGCAAGGTTCCATTCTCGAAAATCCTTTACATCGAGCAGGATGACTTCCGCGAGACTCCGCCGCCGAAGTATTACCGGCTCTTCCCCGGCAATGAAGTGCGCCTGCGCTATGCCTACTTCATCAAATGCACGCATGTCGTCAAGAACGATGCCGGTGAAGTGGTGGAAGTCCACGCCACGTATGACCCGTCCACCAGGGGCGGCGACGCGCAGGACGGGCGCAAGGTTAAATCCACGATCCATTGGGTGTCGGCAAAACACGCCAAAGAAGCGGAAGTACGCATGTATGACCGACTCTTCAACAAGGAAAACCCTGAGGAAGGCGATGAAGGATTCCTCAACTGCCTGAATCCCAATTCACTGGAAGTCCTTGCTGGATATGTGGAGCCGCATCTTTCCGCGCCGGAGGTTGGTTCACGCTTCCAGTTTGAACGCCTCGGATACTTTTGCGTGGATAAAGATTCCACCGCCGAAAAACCGGTATTCAACCTTACAGTCAATCTCAAGAATACATGGGCGAAGGTGGAGAAGAAAGGCAAGTAAGTAATAAGTGAAGAATATAACCTTAACAGTCTGTCAAATTATATTGGCTCTTCTGGCGGGAGCGGTCATCGCCGCCTGCGCGCCGCAAGCGGCAACCCCTACTTTGGACGTGGTAGGCACAGTCGCCGCCCAGCTTGCCGCCGACATGTTGACCCAGACCGCAGCAGCTCCCACCTCCACACCACTGCCGCCGACAGCGACGCCAACGCTCGCCTTCACAGACACCCCCGAACCGACTGTTGATCCTTCGCAAATCAACCCGCCGCGCTTGATCGCCCAAACCGGCTGTTGGACCGGGCCCGGCGACACCTACACACTAATCAGCAACATCGAGCTCAATGCGAGGGGAAGGAAAAACGTCATCATCCTCGGCGTCGGTTCTGTCGAGGGGTGGGTTGTGATTCGCAATCCATATTTCAACAATCCCTGCTGGGTTCCACTGACAGCAATGGAAATTGATCCAAATTTTAATCTTTCGGCATACCCGGTTATGACGCCGGGACCGTAAATTTCAGCAGTGCTATAATCAATTCAGATAAGGAGTGACCCCATGAACGAAGCAAAACGAAAATCCATGAAAGAGAAACTTCCGCCGGAAGTCGTTGAACACATGAAAGCTGCCCGCGCCGAAATGCGCAAGAGCATGGAGACGATCCTGCCGCCCGGCTTTTTGGAACACCGTCGCGCCGCCCGCAAGGAAATGCTGCTTGCTTTCCGCAGCCTGATCGACGCCGCCATCAAAAGGACGGAGGAAAAATCCGCCTAGCTTAAGGGCGCCCATAGTTGGCGCAACAAGGTCATCAAAGATGCAGACGGGTCGCCTCTGCAACGTAAGGTTTCAACCCTGCGCCTCATCTACACCCCATGGCCAGCCGAACCATTTCCCAAATTATCGAACCAAAAATGGTGATCGAAGGCGCGGGCGTTTTATTGAGGCGCTCCATCGCCCCGCACGCCAGCAATCTCTTTGACCCATTCCTGCTCTTCGACCATTTCGCATTCAATAACCCGCTCGAAGGTCCCATTCGCGGATTTCCCACCCACCCACATCGCGGCATCGAAACTGTCACCTACATGCTCGAAGGCACAGTGCGCCACCGCGACAGCCTCGGCAACACCGGCACCATCGCCGAAGGCGACGTGCAATGGATGACCAGCGGGCGCGGCATCCTCCACGAAGAAATGCCGCGCCGCAGCGAACGCGGCAACATCTACGGCTTTCAACTCTGGGTCAACCTGCCCGCCGCGCAAAAGATGGGCGAGCCTCGTTACCAGGAAGTTTCAGCGGGAACCATTCCCGTTATCGAAAAAGATGGAGCGACGATTCGACTCGTTGCCGGGGAAGTGGATGGAGTCCGCGGACCTGTGACGGAGATCGCCGCCGCGCCTCTTTACATGGACGTGAAACTGAGTCCCGGTTCCCGATTCCTTCACCCCATCCCAAGCGGACATACGGCGCTCATGTATGTCTTCGAGGGTGTTGGCGAGTTTTCAGATTCGGTTGTGGAAGCCGTCAGCATGATAAAACTCAACGACGACGGCGACCAGGTTGAGGTCAAGACCGAGGCGGGGGTTCGATTCATGCTTATCACGGGGGCGCCCTTCAAGGAACCCATCTTCCCCTATGGTCCCTTCGTGATGAATTCCCGCGAAGAGATCGAAGAGACAATTCGCGAACTGCGGAACGGGACATTTATCAAGTAAACTCATGGGCGAGGCAACTCGCCCATTTTTTTATTTGGAGGTGTTCATGTCACAGGTATTATATGGTCCGAGACTCGGCAGGGAGGGCAAATTGCGCGTGGGGTGCAGTGCCACCTTATTTGACGAAGCGCGTGAAAAAGTGTTGCTCACCCAACGCTCAGACAACGGGCGCTGGTGTCTGCCCGGCGGTCACATGGAATCGGGCGAGAGCGCGGCAGAGGCATGCGAACGCGAAGTTTTGGAAGAGACAGGATTAAAGGTCGAAGCCATTCGTCTGCTTGGTGTTTACAGCAACCCAGACCAACTGGTGATTTATAAAGACGGCGGGAAAGCGTTCTTTGTTGTGTTGAATTTCGAAGTGAGGATACTGGCAGGCGAGCCCGGCTTGAGTGATGAAACTACTGCGTTCGGCTGGTTTACTGTGGATGAAATGGAGACCATGCCGATTCACGCGAATCATGACTTGCGAGTGAAAGACGCCCTTCGCGGCGGCGACCCGGCGATCCGATAAACCCCAACCCAGACTTAAGTACCCTGTAATAACACGTTACGGACCGACCCGTGGCGTGTTTGTTTTTACAACTTTATCTTATAACGGAGGCTTTATGCTAAACAAGATTTCTGAAAAATTTTACGGCTGGGCAAAAGGATGGTTTGTGCTCGTCCTCCTTGTATTGGACATGTTCTTTGGCGGCTTCCTGATGCCCCTGATTGGCGGGATGATGCAGGGTGGACAGGGTGGCATTCAACCCCTCGACCTGATGGTCTTCCAAACACCGGACAAGCTCTTTGCGATGCTTGCAAAATACGGCGACCTGACCTTCTATCGCAACGTCGAACTGACGGTGGATATCATCTACCCCATCGTTTACCTCTTCGCGTTCGGCTTGCTCATCTCCTGGTTCTTCCAGCGCGGTTTTGCGCCAGACAGTCCGATGCGTAAATTGAATATCATGCCGCTCGGAGCCTGGTTTTTCGATCTATTGGAAAATCTCGTCATCGTAAGCCTGATTTCGATATTCCCCACACAGCCGATGGCATTGGGCTGGGCGCTCTTCGCCTTCTCAAGCCTCAAATGGTTGTTCGCTTTTGCCAGCATCTTACTCATCCTAATCGGGTTGGTGATGGCGATCAGGAACGGGTTTAGAAAACAGGGATAAATATTAATGTGGAAAGTGGAAACTCGCCACTTTCCACATTCTATATCTTCAACCACCACACCCCTGTACATTCCGGTAAAACAACCCACTCCTTTTCCCGTACCTTACTCCCCAACTCATCGCCGAAGAAGAAGCGTGAGAGTTCTTCGGCTTCGGCAAGGGATTCAAATTTGTAATCGGTACGGATCCATTTATTTTGGAAACCCATTTCATCCAACCATGGATAAAAATTCTTGAGATGCTCAAGTTTGATCGGCGAGTCATTACCGGTCCCCAACGATTCATAAAGCACGATGAAACTTCCCGGCGTCAGAACCCGTTTCATTTCCGCCATCCACGCTTCCAGTTGTTCGCGCCAGGTATCGGGATTCCATACAGCAAGGTAACTAAGGCTCCATCCTGAGACGACCAGATTTGCGGAATGATCCGCGACGGGGAGTTTGCGATGATCGGCAATGTCCACCTGCCAGTTCGAAAGTCCGCTTTGGGTGAACTTCTCGCGGCAGACTCGGAGCATTTCCTCGGAGATATCGAAAGCGCGGACGCGTTTCACATGCGGGGCGAGCAAACAGGCTAATCGTCCAGTACCGGCTCCGAGGTCCAGCACGATGCGGTCGGCTAAGGGCGTGATCTCACCCAGCGATTTCAGAATATTCCCCTGATGATCCTCGCGCGCAATTAGCGCCTCATATTTGTCCCCTTCGGTTTTGTAGATTTCTTCTTGAGTAGTCATACAGTGATTATAATACGCGGATGTCAACACTTTCCCCATCCGCACAAAAGATACAAAACCTTCTACAAGAACTGGGTTATTCCTACACCGTGGTCGAACACGCCGAATCGACGCGCACCGCTCAGGAAGCCGCCGACCGCGCAGGCTGTGAGCTTGGGCAGATCGTCAAGTCGCTGATCTTTCGCGGCAAGACAAGCGGGAAACCGATCCTGGTTCTAACTTCCGGTCCGAATCGGGTGAATGAAAAACAAATCAGCGACTACGCAGGTGAACCCATCGGCAAAGCGGATGCGGATTTTGTCCGCGCAGTGACGGGTTTTGCCATCGGCGGTGTGCCGCCCATCGGTCACGCGCAGAAAATGGAAACTTATCTCGACGAGGATTTCGCCAAATACCAGACAATCTGGGCAGCGGCAGGAACACCCAACGCAATTTTCGAGTTAAAAACCAATGACCTGCAACTCATGACAAGTGGAAGGGTTGTAAAGGTGACGTAAAACATCCAGCGAGGAGAGGCTTATGTTCGACCTTTTTTCCGTCACACCCACGGAGGCGCCCCTGCAAATTTTCGGGGCGAAACACATGACCGTGGTCGCATTATTCGTCATTCTTTGGTTGTCTTTCATTTACTTCCGCAGGGTTTGGGGCGAAAAGGAAAGGAATAAAATCCTTCCGGCGCTCGGCATTCTTTTGGGTCTGAACGAATTCGGTCTGCACATCTGGTCGGCGTATTGGGGCATTTGGAATATCCAAACCATGCTTCCGCTTCATATGTGTAGTGTCATGGTCTGGCTGACGGTCTATATGGCCTTTACCCGCAGTTTTGCGATCTACGAATTTGCGTATTTTCTTGGAATTGGAGGCGCATTGCAAGCCTTCCTCACCCCCGCAGATGCATCCACCTACGACATCCCCCATTACCGCATCATGCAAACCCTGATCGCCCATGGATTATTGATCACCATCCCGATCTACATGACCGTTGTGGAGGGGTTCCGCCCGACGCTCTCCTCCTTCAAGCGGATTTTTATCTGGACAAACATTTACATGGTAATCGTATTCTTCATCAACCGGATGATCGGCAGCAACTACCTGTTCATTGCCCAAAAACCGCCTTCACCGACCCTGATGGATGCGCTATCCCCCTGGCCCTGGTACATCCCACAACTGGAATTTGTCGCTTTTGCGATCTTCTTCATTCTTTATATTCCGTTTCTCATCAAAGATAGCCGGGCGCGAAAAAGCGCGACGGGTATTGCATAATCCTTACAATCGCCGGTTCGTTTTATTGCATCCGTATAATTACCAAACCTTGGAAGGAGGCTCCTGTGAAAAACTTTAATGTTCGTTTTGCTTTATCCTTGCTATTGGCAGCATCCCTTGCGTGCAATATGTCCTCTGCCGAACCAACTCAAGAGGTCGTCACCATCATTGTTACAGCGACGCCCGAAGCGACAACCGCCCCGGCAACAGAAGAGGTTGCGGCTGAAACAAAAGCGACAGCCACCCTTAATCAGGATTTGAACGTCCGCAGTGGACCCGGGACAAACTACTCGATCGTGGTTGCCCTGCCTGGCGGAACAGAGGTGGATATCATCGGCAGGAACGCCGACAGCAGTTGGTGGTTCATTGCCTTTGACGGAAATACCGGTTGGGTTTCCGCGCCTTTCACCACCAGCAGTAATACCGATAACGTCCCACTTGTGGATGCCCCCCCGGTCTCGCAGGGCAATTCAGGCGGCGGGAATTCCGGCGGCTCAGGCAGTGGAGGCGGAGGTGGCTCCGGCTCGGGTGGTGGTGGATCTGGCTCGGGCGGTAACTCAGGCTCAGGTGGTGGATCAGGCTCGGGCGGAGGAGGAGGCGGTCAGTCCGCTCCTTCAGATAACGACATCAAAGTGGACGTCAACATCAAAGG
>DAOTXI010000286.1:0-3114 GCA_034435475.1 Anaerolineales bacterium | reverse complement strand
TCATCAATCAATCCATCCTTGACTCTTATACCGCTTGACCTCCGCCTCCACCCATTCGGGCAGACCATCGCCAGAGACCAGTTGCAGAGATTCTTCTTCCCAATTGCTCGGTTTGATCATCATCATCCAGCCGTCGGTATATGGAAATTGATTCACCAAGCCAGGGTTGCTCACCGTCGCATCATTTCGCGCCGCGATCACGCCGCTGACGGGGGCGATCAAATCGCCCGTCATCTTTGCCGCTTCAAGCGTCCCCATGGATTGCCCGCGCTGAACGGGAATGCCAACCGCCTGCAATGTGACATACGCCAGGTCGCCCAGCGAAGCCAGCCCAAGCGTGTCTATGCCGATGGTGACATTTCCGCTGGCGGAATCATATTGCGCCCACATGTGATGTTCGCGGTCGTAGGCGCGGTCGGACGGAATTTCGTAAGAGTCTGTTTTGTTGGACATGGTTACATCTGTTACTTTCAAAATCCGTTGATTAAGACCGCAGACAACTGACCGTGGACGGCGGTCTGCGGTCAGTTGTCTATCAATCAATACACCTGAGACAATTGACTTTCAATTCCTTAATTCTTTCCTTGTATCTTTCAATCGCTTCATCACCTGTCACCAGATGAGCACGTTCGTTTTCCAAATTTGTCGGCCTTACTTTTACAAGCCAGCCATCGGTATACGGTTCTTTATTTGCCAGCAAAATATTTCTGGCAAAACCTTCTTCGTTCACTTCCACGATCTCACACGAGAACGGAGCAGGGAACGGTCCCACCCACTTGGCGGACTCAATCGTCACCAGCGCCTTGCCTTGCGCAACCTTCCTCCCGACATCCCGAAAACTGATAGCGGCGATCTTGCCACAGCGAGTCTGCGCGACATCGGTCATGCCGAGAGTCGCGAGTTCGCCATCGAATCGAATCCAGACATCGCGCTCGATGTCGTAGGTCAGGTCTTCGGGGATGTCGCAGGCGTAATAGATCATTGGTAACCGGTAAATGGTAATTACCATTTACCGCCTTGCTTATTACTTCCGCTTGCTTTGCACAGCCACTGTGTACACCTTGAGGTTTAGCACAATGAACCGCCAGAGTTGATAGAGTTTGAAGTTCATCCAGAACTTTTCAGATTTGGAAAATTCCTGTTGCATGTCGGTCTCCTTGTTAGGCAAAATTAATTTCCCTGGCACCGCCCGCCAGGGAAGGGCGCTGTACTGCTATTCGGGGATCAACGTCCAGCCGGGTTTGGCTTTGAACTTCCACATAAAGGTGTGGTGAAGCATGTATTTCATCCACGCGCCACTCAGACCCATTTCGAGATGTGAGATGAACAGATCGCGTCCGTATTCGTTCTGATATTTTTTGCGGTCAGGCACAACCGGGCGCATGACGATGGTGACGGCGTTTCCATCCCAAAGCGAGTCGCCCATACTGGCGACACAGGCGGCGACCATTTCGGTCATACGTTCATTATGGGAGGGTTCGCGTCCTTCGACCGCGTCAATGACGTTCATGGCGGTGACGCGCCCGATCATGCCACTGACCATGCCTGTGCGCGGCGGCGCGGGAGCAATAGCGAGGTTGTTCTTGTTGGTAAATGGCTTGGAGATCGGTCCTGGAGGGGCGAAGGCGATACCTGCGGCGTAGATGTTGGGGTAGGAAGGATTCTGATATTTGGCAGGCCAGGCTTCGGGTGTTTGCGCAAGTTCAGTGTAGGGCAGACCGTATTTTTCATCCACAAGAATCAAGCCAACAGGGTTGGTCATTTTGGAGGCAATGTCTTCGCCGTCTTTGCCGATGAATTTGAACGGCTGACCTTTGAATTGCGGAATGAGCATGGCGAAGTCGAAGTCGGTCGTGCCTTCATCGCCTTCGTAATTCTGCCAGTGGATCTTGCCTTCCTCCACTTTGGTGACGCCGGTTTGAATCTGGTAACGAATTCCGTGATCATTGAAGACCGATTTTATAAATTCCTCGCTGACCAGCATATGACCGTTGCGCTTGATCTGCACGCCGTTCACGCCGAGGTCGCCGAGTTTGGGTTCGTTGGAAAGCCAGAGGATATCGGCTTTGTCGCGCAATCCGCGTTTGACCAGGTCCTTATGGACATTGACAATGTATTCAAATGCCGCGCCCTGACAGGTTGCGCCGGGATGACCTGTGCCAATGACGATCTTGACCTTCTCACCCTTCTTCATGCGTTCGCACAGGGCAAGGTAGGCATCGCGCGTCTTAATGGCGTGTGGATATGAACAAATGGAGTGGGTGAAGCCGTTCTCTGGTCCAAGCCCGGGGGTTCCGGCAAAATTGAGCAAAGGTCCCGGCGCAACGATGAGGTAATCGTAATCAAGCCGTACTTCCTTGCCTGTACCGACTTCTTCGCCAAGCACATATTGATCGCCAGCATCGGGATGAATCTCCTTCGCGGCAGCATGAACGAACTTAATATTCTTTCTCTCGTACACAGGTTTGAGTTTAAAGATGGTCTTCTCGGGTTTCATGTGACCCACCCCCACCCAAACCCATGAAGGCACATAACCAAAAACATCACGATTGCTGATGACCGTGACTTCGTGTTTTTTGCCGATCTTTGCGCCAAGATACAATGCGGCAGTGTGCCCTGCAAACCCTGCGCCAATTACAACTACTTTTGCCATTATCGCTCTCCTTTGGTGAAATATTTGGAAATTGGTAATCGCCAATTTCTAATCTCTGATTACTCGAAGTTAAGATTCTGCTCTTCCATAAACTTCTGATACGCCGCCACCGCCGCTTCGCCCGTAACGAGTGAAGCGGATTCGCCAGCCCAATCAGTCGGCTTTACCCGAACAAACCAGCCTTCGCCGTATGGGTCACTATTGATGAGTGACGGCTTGCCCTTCATCGTCTCGTTGACTTCGACAATCTCGCCCGTGACGGGTGATGTCACAGGTCCCACCCACTTTCCACTTTCCAACGTCCCAGCGGACTTGCCCTTCTGTACGGTGCGTCCCGCGTCCTTTGGCGTAGCGTTGACAATGCCCTTCGCCAAATTCTGCGCCACATCGGTGATTCCAATTTTCACCGTGCCATCATCCATGGGCAATGCCCAGGCGTGTTTCTCCACCCAGTAGTAGAG
>DAOTXI010000285.1:0-1597 GCA_034435475.1 Anaerolineales bacterium | reverse complement strand
ACAACCGCGACCAGGTCCGCGCGGAAATGAATCCCGGCATAACGCTTGAACAGATCTGTGTTGCGCTTCAACGTCTCCGCCGAGGATTCCATCGTGGCGAACAACATGTTCCTGAAATCGAACTCGCCGATGGTTGCGCGTTTGCCGTTGCGCCGGTACGACCGATACGCATCCGACCTTTCGATCTGTTTGACGACCTTCGCGGCTTTGTCCTTCTCCTCTTTGGATACAACCGCCGGAGCCGCTTCCACCCTTCTGGCTTGCTGCGCCTCTTCCTTTACCTTGGGCTTGGTCGGTCGGACCTCAGCATTTTTCCAGGCTGTCGGCGGTGTAAGGGGCATTGCCAGTTGCATGGTTTTTGCGCCCTGTGCCGTCTTCTTTTTTTCGTCTTTCTTTTCAGTTTTCGGCTTGGGCGCAGGTTTGTTTACTATTTTTTTTCTTTTTTCTTCCTTTATCACCTTCGCCGCAGGCTTTTTTACAACCTTTGTCTTCACCACCGGGCTGACCTTCTTCTTCGGCGCGGGTTTGGGTTGAACTTTTGGCTTAAAAGCCGCCTTTTTCTTAATAGGCGCAGTGGTCTTGGGCGTTTTTTTCTTTGGTTTTGCCGGTTTTTTCGCTTCTTTTTTATTGACAGGTTTCTTCGGACCGGGTTTGGCAGCCTTTGCCGTTATTACTGCAACAACAGGTCCTGCTTTCTTTTCCTCTTTCTTCTCAATAACTGCTTCCTCGACCTTCGGCTTTTCAACCGCAACCGGCGCTGGCGGAATCTCCACTTTGGGAGGCGCAGGGAAGACAACGCCCAGAGCCTTTGCCACATGTTTTGCCGCCTGCCTGCCCTGTACCTTTACTTCAAAGCCGTCTGCGGCATTGCCTTTGAGCAAGCCCTTCTCTTTGGCATCGTGCAGTCTGCGCGTCACCAGCGCGGAATCGGGCCAGTAGAAATAATTCTTGAGCGCAAAACTATGCGGAAAGAACCGGAAACAGATCGAGACGATATCTTCAGTCAGGGCGGAAGAACCGTCCGCTTGTAGAACTTGAACGGCGAATACGACCAACTCCCCCGAAGGGATCGAGGCGTAGGCGTCCCGGTTGAATTCGGACGAGTTTCGGGTGACAATCGGTTTCGGTTCGGCTGGTTGGGTGGGTGACATAAATCTGCGCGCCTTTGCGTTGAAGTGGCATTATTTTATCGCTTGTCATGGAATTAAGGGTACAGTTTGCAAATAACACCGGGATTCTTAACATTTGCGTGCGCGAAATTATGCGATACCCGGTAACACCAGTTCCATAACCGGATAAATTGCCGAAGTCGTGAGCGGCACATTGAGATTGCTGAGTTCTCCCCAGCCGCCTCATATGCGTGTTTGCCTGGAAACGAACATCCCGACGATGTCATCGGGATGTTTTGGTTTATTTCTTCGTACCTTCCTTGACCATTTGCCTGGCTGTCTGCAAAAGTTCATGCGCGGAGCGCAGCGTCCCTTCGCCCACTTCGCCGAGCATTTGAGAGAGTTCCAGCAAACGCGCCTCGCCTTCGAGCGGTTCGACCCTCGTAAGCGTGCGTCCCTTGTCCACAAGTTTTTGCACCTGATAATGC
>DAOTXI010000284.1:0-8483 GCA_034435475.1 Anaerolineales bacterium | reverse complement strand
CGCTCGGCAGTTCCGATAAATTCATCGCCGATAACGAGCAGGAGACGAAGATCGTTCAACGCCGCTGTCTGCGAGCCGCGCGCGACATCAAGGCTGGCGAAACCTTTACCCGCGAGATGATTGATGTTCTGCGTCCCGCCGCGTTGGGAGCGATCAAGCCATACGAGATTCAAAATGTTATTGGTACAAAAGCATTGGTTGATATGCCTTTAGGCAAAGAACTGCGCTGGGTGGAGTTGGGTAAATAAGGTATTCGGGAAACGATATTCGGTATTCGAATATGATTTTCCGAATATCGAATATCGAATATCAATATGCGAATTATTTACTTCTCCCTCGGCTACTCCACACACGATTATCGTTTTCTCAAAGCCATTTCGGATGGCGGGCATGAGGTTTATTTTGTGCAACTCGAAGGCAATAGACGACAAATTGAAAGTCGTTCTGTGCCTGAAAATGTCAATCAAGTCATATGGAAGGGTGGTAAGAAATCATTTGAATGGCGCGACCTGCCCGCCCTGACCTTCGACTTTCGACGTTTGACCCGTGAGATCAAGCCTGATCTCGTTCATGCGGGACCCATCCAAACCTGTGCATTTATCGCCGCCCTCGCTGGCGCGAGTCCGCTGCTGACCATGTCGTGGGGGTTTGATCTAATGGACGATGTTCATAAAAGCAAATGGATGGAATACGTTACACGTTACACCTTACGGCGTTCCACCTTTTTCACCAGTGATGCCAATGTAACCAAAGACAAAGCAATTGCCTGCGGCATGAACCCGGAGAAGACCATTGTCTTTCCTTGGGGCGTGGACTTGGATCATTTCGTAAAGAAAGAGGAGAGAGGGAAGAAGGAAGGGTTTGTCTTGTTTTGCAATCGTTCCTGGGAAACTCGCTACGGTGTGGATGTGTTGGCGCGTGCCTTTGTAAAGGTAGCGCAACAACGCGATGACATCCGTTTGTTATTGTTGGGTGGCGGATCGCAGGGTGTGTCCCTTCGCAAGATTTTTCAAAGCGGCGGGGTGGAAGAATTTGTCGCCTACGGCGGGCAAATTTCACAGACCGATCTTCCGCGCTGGTATCATATGGCAGACCTATACATCTCGCCCTCGCATGTAGACGGTTCGTCTGTGTCGTTGATGGAAGCGCTGGCGTGTGGGTTGCCGTGTCTGGTATCGGATATTCCTGCCAACAAGGAATGGATCACGGACGGCGAGAACGGCTGGCTGTTCCGCGACGGCGACGCGGATCAACTTGCGGAGAAGATTCTGACGGCGATGAATCAGCGTGAGAAACTGCCGGGGGTTGGCGCAGCAGCCCGCAGGTCCGCCGAGAAGCGCGCGGATTGGAAAAAGAATGCCGCGGCGTTGATGGAAGTCTATCGAAGCCTTGCTTAATTCGTCATTGCGAGGAGGGCGCGATAGCCCGACGAAGCAATCTTATTATTAAGGTCAGAGGTTGCTTCGGATTTCATCCTCGCAATGACGGGAAAAGGAAAATATGTTATCGAAAAAAGAATTGCTGGATGGGTTTGGTCAACTCAACTTGAAAAAAGGCGAGACGATCATTGTGCATACCTCGTATAAATCGCTGGGCGGAGTGGAAGGCGGCGCGGACACGGTCATTGATGTGATGTGCGAGCTGGTGGGTAAGGAAGGCACGGTATTGTTCCCGGCATTCAACTTTCAATCGTGGACGGAGAGTCATTACTTCGATGTGAAGGAGACCCCGTCGAAGATGGGTGCGATCACGGAACAGGCACGTCTGCGCCCGAATGCGCTGCGGACGCCGCATCCCATATATAGTTTTTCTGCCTTGGGCGCGCGGTCTGAGGAATTCTCCAAAACTGAAGATGTGGAGGCTTATGGGCCGAACTCGGCTTTTGCGCTGTTTCATAAGATAAACGGAACGATCGTGAGCATCGGCTTGGATTTCAACAGCACCTTCTCGATGCATCACTATATTGAATATAACGTCGGTTGTAATTATCGTCGTATCAAAGAGTTTTCAGGAATTTATGTCGGTTATGATCGGTTGCCGAAGCTCAAGATGCATTCGATGTTCGTGCGTAATGACGATACAGTCAAAACCTATATCAACCCCGGCATGAATGAACTGCTGGCGGCGGGGGTTATCAAGGAGGTTCAAGTTGGTGCGGCAAAGATTCACTTTGCAACGGCGAACGATTTTTACAATAATATGTCGGTGATTGTGCGCGAACACCCCGAGAAATTGCATTACATCGAAGAACCGAAATACCGGAAGTTCTAAATTGTAGGGGCGGGGTTTACCCGCCCTATTTTGTATTATCCCGAAAAAAACAAGGCGCGGAGACCGCGCCCCTACGTATGCAAAAAATGAAACCCTACACCTCCCTCAAATCCATCCTTGCGGAATTTTTTCCCCTACACCGTACCCTCGTCTCTGACGACCACGACAAGACATTGGAGATCGTCGGCTCATATATGCCCGATTCTTCCAATTACACAATTGAAACATACGCGCCGCTGACTCCCGTTTGGACGTGGAAAGTGCCTGAGCGATATGTCGTTCACGAAGCCTATCTTGAAATTGAAGGTGGCGAGCGTGTGGTGGATTTCAAAGACAATCCGCTGCATATCGTTTCGTACTCATTGCCTGTAGATAAGGTTTTGAGTTTTGAGGAACTCCAGCCGCATTTGCATTTCAACGAGAAACGTCCGCATACCGTTCCGTGGGTCTTTAAGTATTATGAGCGTGATTGGGGATTCTGTTTGCCGAAAAATACTTTCGACAAACTACCACGAGATAAAAACTACCGCGCGGTCATCAAATCTGAATTCATCACCGACCCCGCGCAGGGATTCAAAGTTGCCACGGCGGTCGTCCACCCTGAGGGCGGAGCGAACTCCGAAGCGGGCGAGTTCCTTGTGCAGGCGCATACCTGTCACCCCATGCAGGCGAACGACGACGGCGCGGGCGTGGTCAGCACGATTGAACTGGCGCGGCGACTCGCGGATAAGCCTTTGCCTCCCGGCTCAATGAGCGTCCGCTTCTGGTTCGGACCGGAGACCATCGGCACCATTGCCTGGCTGGCGCACAACGAGAACCTGATCCCGAATCTGCGCGGCGGTATTTTCATGGAGATGACAGGCAACAAAAACAAAATTGCCTGGCATCGCACCCGCCAGCACGATCATCTCCTCGACCGAATTACCAATTACCAATTACGCAATGTCGAGCACGATGAACGCGACTTCGCCGCCGCCCCTGCCAACGACGAGCGCGTCATCAACGGACCGGGCGTGAACGTGCCATGTATTTCCATCAACCGCTTCCCTTATGACGAGTATCACACCACCGACGATAACCTCGACATCATGCGCGAAGACATGCTCGTGGGCGCGGCGCAGATTGCGGAGGATATTATCCGTGTGTATGCCAGCAATTACACGCCCAAGCGCACCTTCCGTGGTCCCGTCTTCCTTAGCGGTTACGGACTCTGGGTGGATTGGCGCGAGAATTGGGCGCTCAACCGCGCCATCGAAAAGATCATGATGCGCTTTGAAGGTCAGCACACCATCTTTGACATCGCCGAACAAGTCGGGCTTGATTACTGGACAGTACGGGAGTACGTGGAAAAGTTCAGAGTTAAGGGATTTGTAATGCCTCTGGCAATTCCAACCGAAGCGCAAACTGCGTAAAATTCCGGGCATCTCAAACCCAAGGAGCCTTACATGGTCGTCGTTACATTTATCTTTGCATTTGCGCTGGCGTTTGCCGCCGCCTTTTTTGCCCTTCAAAACCCGACTCTCGTCGCGGGAAATTTTTTCGGTCTGGCAATCCAGGCTTCGCTGGCAGTCTTTGTGCTGGCGGGGCTTGCCGTTGGATTTTTGATCGGCGTATTGGTCATGCTGCCGGGGCGCATCAAGAGCGGCATCGTCAATTCGCGACATCGCAAAAAGATCGCAGAATTGGAATCAAAGGCGGGTCCGCGCAGGGCAGTTGTGCCTGAAAAGGCAGAATAGGGTTTCAAGAAAAAGTTATGACAAATCGCGTAGTAGCGATCATTCAGGGACGCATGTCCTCCTCGCGCCTGCCGGGGAAAATTCTTGCCGATATCGGCGGACAGCCCATGTTGAGCCGCGTCTACGTCCGCACCTCGCGGGCGAAGACTCTTGATGAGGTTATCTTCGCCACGACGACTGATCCTTCCGACGACCCGGTGGCGGAATATTGTGATTTCTCGGGCATTCCCTTCACCCGTGGCAGTTTGTACGATGTGCTGGATAGGTACTACCAAGCCGCGAAAGAAGCCAAAGCGGATGTGGTCGTCCGCATCACAGCCGATTGCCCGGTCATTGACCCGGAGTTGATTGATAATGTGGTCAATGCGGTACTTGGTAAATTGGAGATTGGTAATTTTGATTTCGTCTGCAACCGTCTTCCTCCGCCTTGGACGAGAACTTATCCAATCGGTTTGGACGTGGAAGCCTGCACCTTCAAGGTTTTGAAGAAAGCCTGGAAAGAAGCCAAAGAACCACAACATCGTGAACATGCAATGCCCTATATCTACGAAGATGTTGAACTAACAACCGTCAACCGTCAACTGCAAACTGGAACATCCCCTCGCGGATATAATATCGCCCTGTTGCACCACACCACTGACTTCGGCGATTACCGCTGGACGGTGGATACGCCCGAAGATCTTAAATTCATGCGCCAGGTTTATGCCCACTTCGATGGGCGCGATGACTTCACTTGGAAAGAAGTCCTTGACTTTGTTCACGATAACCCTGAACTCGCAAAAATCAACGCGAATGTCCAACATAAAACCTTGAAAGACCTCGACGAACGAGCCACTGGTAACTGATCACTGTGTCACTGATTACTTTATTTTCCGCTCCCAAGTCTTTTGCCAATCCGCATATTGCGATGATTCAGCGCAACGCCATCAAGTCGTGGACGTTGCTGCCGGATGTTGAAGTTATTTTATTGGGCGAAGAGACTGGGCTTGCTGAAGCCGCCAAAGAACTGGGCGTGAAGCACATCCCCAATGTGGAACGAAACCCCAACGGCGTGCCGTTGATCTCGTCCATGTTTAAGCTGGCGCGAGAGAACTCGAATAACGAGTTGCTTTGCATTATCAATGCCGATATGGTGCTGATGCCCGATTTTGTTGAAGCGGCAAAAAAAGTCAAAAGTCAAAAGTCAGAGTTCGTCCTTCTCAGTCAACGTTGGGATTATGACATCACAACCTCGCTCGACTTCGCCGAAGGGTGGCAGTCTTGGCTGAGAGAAGATGTCAGAAAACAGAACCGGCTCCACCGTCCCGCCGGAAGCGATTTTTTACTCTTTCCAAAAAACTGCTATGCCGATATTCCAAATTTCATCATTGGCAGGGCAGGCTGGGATAATTGGATGATCTACAAAGCCCGCAAAGAAAATTGGGCGGTGATTGATTGCACGCCATCGCTGATGATCGTTCATCAAAATCATGATTACGCCCACTTGCCAGGCGGCAAGCCTCATTATGAACACCCCGAAACGAATGAGAATATTCGGCTTGCGGGCGGACAGGCGAATGTGCGTTATACGATTTTGGATTCAACCCATCAACTTGTAGATGGTAAACTTGTCTGCCCGAAGATGACGTCGCTACGCTTCAACCGTACTCTTGAGTTGTTTCTACGTACTCTGTTCTTTTTCCTTCCCGAAAATTTGCTCGAAAACATTGCCAGACCGAAGCGATGGCAAAAACGGATTAAGAAGTTGTTGAAGTAGTTTTGGTCAAAAATCAAAGGTCTTATGGCTTTCGACTTTTGACCTTCGACCCCAAACCTGAAACTTGAAACCTGGAACCTGACACCCGATGCGAAAAGGTCAAAACCCCGCCAAGTTCGTCAAGGATGTAGCAAAACCGGAGCGGATCACAGCTGCGCTCTTGAATTACATCCCCTTCCTGAGCGGATTCTACGCCGAGACTCTCGATGTGCTGAAGGTCTCGCTCGAGTCCATGCGCAAAGACGCGGGTTTGCCGTTCGACCTGATGATCTTCGATAACGGTTCATGCCCTGAAGTGCGCGACTTTTTGATTCAAGAAAAGGATGAAGGGCGAATCCAATATTTGATTCTCTCTGAAAAGAATATGGGCAAGGGCGGCGCGTGGAACGTGATGCTGGCGGGCGCGCCGGGCGAGATCATCGCCTACACCGATGCGGACGTTTTATTTTCCCCGAATTGGCTTTCGCGTTCTGTTGAAATCCTCGAAACCTTCCCGAATGTCGGCATGGTGACCGCGCGTCCCTTCCGCACATCGCCAGAGTTATACACGTCCACTCAAGAATGGGCGCGGAAACATGCCACCCTGGAAGAAGGTCAATTCATACCGTGGGAAACTTTTTTGGAATTCAATATTTCGCTTGGACAGACCGAGGAAGAGAATGCAAAGGTGTACTCAGAGACTAGAGATTGGAGATTGGTTTACAAAGGCATAACTGCATTTGCGGGCGCAAGTCATTGGCAGTTCACGGCGTATAAATCCACACTGCAACAGTTTCTGCCCTTCGACATGGACAAGCCCATGGGGCAAGTCCGCCAGTTGGATAAGCGCATGAACGACACAGGCTTGCTGAGATTGATGGTGAGCGACCCGCTCGCGATGAACATGTCTAACACACTGGGGTATTTGCGCGGGGAGATGAAGAATGAAAAAGGAAAGACATCGTCCCTGAAAGGGGGGAAAGAGGGAGTTGGGAAACGTTTGTTGGAGTTGCCGCCGATTAAGAAAATGCTGCTGGCGGTATATAACAAGATTTTCAGCTGGTATTACTGATGAGCAATCGTAACTCAGAAGCGCAGCGTTGGAGGCGGGCGCGCTTCACCTGTCTTCCCAATCACATCTACGCTGAATGCAGTCCAGCGCGAGCGATGATAGGTTTCAAGTAAGAGACTGTGAAGGATCTTTGAAACATCCAAAGGGCGAGATCGCCCTCTTCGGGACGTTTTTTCATGTCCATAAGGTACATAACAGGTTTTAGTATTTTCGATCCTCCATCTCGCCGCGCTGGGTATAATCACCCGAATATGGATGCGCTTATTCAAGACGCAAAGACTCTTTTCAATGTCCACCTTACGGCGCGGCAGGTGGTGGCGCTCGTCAATTACGAAAAAGAACTGCTTGAGTGGAACAGCAAATTCAACCTGACCGCCATCCGCGATGTTGAGTCCATCCGCTCGAAGCATTTTCTCGATTCCTTCTCCTGTGTGCAGGCGTGGAAAGCCAATCCCCCGCGCCGCCTTGCGGATGTTGGCACAGGCGCGGGTTTTCCCGGTATTCCCCTGAAAATTCTCTACCCCACCATGCATGTAACCCTGGTCGAATCCGTCGGAAAGAAAGCCATGTTCTGCCAGCATTTGGTCCAAACCCTGGGGCTGGACGAAATCGAAGTCATCCATGCGCGCGCCGAAGATGTGGGACAAAACTCCGCGCATCGTGAGACGTATGATTGGGTCGTCGCCCGCGCCGTTGCCAATCTCAACATCTTAAGCGAGTACCTTCTGCCCCTCGTCAAACTTGGTGGCACCATGCTTGCCCAGAAAGGCGAAAGCGGACCCGCTGAAGCACAGTCCGCTGAAAAGGCGATGAAGTTATTGGGCGGCAAATTGAAGCAGTTGATCCCCGTCCACCTGCCCGGTGTCGCCGACGACCGCTACCTTGTGTTAGTGGAGAAAGTCGCTGCCGCCCCGCCGAAATATCCGCGCAAAGCGGGCATTCCCATGAAGACGCCGTTGTAAAAAAGAAAAAACGAGGCGTGGCAACTTTGATCACGCCTCGTTTTTTTTAATCAAGCTACTTTCCGAACCACATCCGTGCCAGCAAATTATCCTTCTTGACGAACTGGTGGAACAAAGCCGCGCCGAAGTGCAGGGCAACGAGCGCCAGTAACAGCCACGAGGACAGTCCATGCCCCATGCGCGGCAGGTATTCGAAGAAGTTGGATGGGTAGGGCGCGGCTCCGCTGAAGACCGCAGGCAGGTTCGCCATTTGGAAGAGACCCGCTCCGCTGACAGCCATGCCGATAAGGAAGAAATACAAAAGGAAATGCACGGCTTTGGCGACGAAATTCAAAAAGGCATTGCCAGCATCGGCGGGAGCCGGGTGTTTGGCGGTGAAACGCAGGAACAGGCGCGCGATCACCAACAGGGTCAGCGCGCCGCCAATATAGGTATGGCTTTGCAGCATCATTGGCTTCTGGGGGTCGTCCGGTGAAATACCCGGCATGACAAATTTCCCCGCGCCCAGCAGCATCAGCACAAGCAGTGCCGTCAGCCAGTGAATGGCAACAAGCGCAGGATGGTATCTCTTGGGGGTGGTTTCAGACATGATAATTCTCCTCTTTATGATCTTTGCATACAAGACTATCCCTTAAATTCCTTTCTTACAAGGCCTGGCGGGTGTAAAATGGACACGTCCGTACCTGTTTTCCCCACCGTGTTTCGGC
>DAOTXI010000283.1:0-1873 GCA_034435475.1 Anaerolineales bacterium | reverse complement strand
TCAGGCGCAGGGCAACGGATTGCACACGTCCGGCGGAGAGCCGTCCGCGCACTTTTTCCCACAGAATCGGGCTGATGCTGTAACCCACGAGACGGTCCAACACGCGCCGCGCCTGCTGGGCGTTGACCAGGTTCATATCAATACTGCGAGGATGTGAAAACGCCTCCGAGACGGCGGGCGCGGTAATCTCATGAAAGACCACCCGCTTTGTGCGTTCCGGTTCGATCCCCGCCGCTTCCATCAAATGCCATGAAATGGATTCACCCTCGCGGTCAGGGTCGGTGGCGAGATAGACCTCTTCGGCTTTCTTCGCCAGTTGTTTTATCTCCTTGACTACATCCTTCTTTTCATTCTGCACGCGATACTTCGGCTCGAAGTTGTTCTCCACATCCACCGATAATTGCGACTTCAGCAGGTCGCGCACATGCCCCACCGAAGCGCGGACAGTGTAACCCCTGCCGAGAAAACGCCCGACCGTTTTTGCCTTGGCAGGCGATTCGACGATGACCAGTTTCCCTTCGCGCACTTCCACCTTCTCCGGCTTCGGCGGCGGAGTCAAACCGGCGTGGGCTTCGGTCTTCCCCATGCGAAAGAGTTTTGTACCGCATTCGGGGCATACTCCCGTAGTCACCGCCGACCCTTTGGCGTTGAATCCCGCAACGGGATCTTTGATCTCCCGCTTGGTCTTGCATTTCATGCAATAGGCTTCCATTAAATAAATTCCTCCAGCATATTTCTCGTATCTGTAAGACAAGTCTATAGACTTGTCCTACATTCATTTGCCATATACAAAACATCCCGCAAGGATAAACCTTACGGGATGAACATTCTACAGCAATACCGCGTTTTTTTGCAAACAGGAATTTTTTCAGAGTCGAAAGCAGGGAGACTTTCGACTCCAGGTCCACGTCGGAAGACGCTGGAGTCCTCTTATCCTACAGGTATTTTTCCTGCCTATGCTTCTTCAAATGCTCCACCACATCCTTGACCCTTTGAGATTGATCGGTCTTGCAGATCAACAAGGCATCGCCGGTGTCAACAACCACCATGTCGTCCACACCGATGGTCACGACCAGACGGTCCACGCCGCCATAGACGAGTGTGTTATTCGTTTCGAGCGCAAGATGTGAAACCGCATTCGTCGCAATGTTCCCGCTCATGTCCGGCAGGAGCACTTCGAACAACGACGACCACGAGCCGACATCGCTCCATCCCAACCCGCCCGCTGGAAGGACGGCAACCTTCTCCGCCTTTTCCATAATGCCGTAATCCACCGTCTCGACCTTTACATCCTTCCAGATTTTCACCAGGGTCTCGTCCTGTTGTGGCGTACCCCAATCTGCCCGGATCGTATCGAGCAAATCCATCAAACCCGGCATTTGTCTTTGGATCTCCGCCAGGATCGCCTCTGCCCGCCAGATGAACATACCGCTGTTCCATGAATGGTCACCGGAGCGAAGCAACTGCTGGGCGGTTGCATCATTTGGCTTTTCCTTGAAACTCTTCACCTTGTAGACCGGGTACTTGTATTCGCCGTCGAGCCCGCTCCCCTGCTGGATATATCCATACGCTGTCGAAGGCATGGTCGGCGTGATGCCAAGCGTGACCAGATAATCATCTCCCGCCACTTCAAAGGCGGCTTTCAATAAATAATGGAACAGGTCCACATTCCGGATGAAATGATCCGACGGCAGGATCGCCATCGAGGCTTGCGGATCGCGTTTCTGCAAGGCCATCGCCGCCAGCCCCACCACCGAGGCGGTCCCGCGCGGAGTCGGTTCGATCAAATAGTTTTCATCGGGGAGTTCCGGAGCCTGCATTTTCATTTCCTGCGCCTGCTCCTCCACCGTCACCACAAGGATGCGTTCCGGCG
>DAOTXI010000282.1:0-7433 GCA_034435475.1 Anaerolineales bacterium | reverse complement strand
GAGTCCAGACCCGTTTCCGTCCTGGAGAGGTGCTTCGCCGAAATGGCAGGGACGATCCCCACATAATGAGCCGACTCGGGCAGAAATTCCCCCGCCCACTTCACAACCTCCGCCTTGACCGGAGCAGTATCCACCACCACCGCATCCTTGCGAAGGTCTTGTGCAACATATCGAAACGTATCGCGGATTTCGTTGACAGGCAGGGCAAGGATGACAAGGTCGGCGCCCTCCACCGCGGCCGGCAGATTATGGCTGGTATGGTCCACCGCGCCAAGCTTTTTGGCACGTTGTTCGTTGCCAATCTCTTTGTCGTGACCGGTGGTTACGATCTTATCCTTATGCGCCGCCAGCGCCAGTCCCATCGAAGCGCCGATCTGTCCCAAACCGACAATTGTGATTTTTACAGGCATTTCAACCTCATGTAGCAGCGACCTCAGTCGCTTTTCTTAGTGAATTGAACGAATTATACCTGCCCAAGCCCGTTAAAATACGAGAACCGCGGACGCCGACCGCGGTTCCCTTTGAAAGGAGGAGAAGAGAAATCACCTTACAGAGGCATTTTTATCATGGTTATCCGAAACCTACTTGACGCAAACCCTACGATTGCCCTACGATTGTCGAACAATTAACCATTCTGTAAGCCGAATCAGGGTATTTTTATTGACGAAGGATTCAGCCCATGACTTTACCCCCTCCCAGGCTTTTTCTTGGCGAATTAACCGGCACTCCCCTCGGAGATTTTCGCATCCTTGCCTCAGACCTGGGCATGGTTGCCCTCGAGTGGGTGGAGAACCAGCCCGAGCTGGATGCCTACCTAAAGAAGATCAAACGCGTCCCCGAACCGAATCAGCGAAGAGCCGCGCCCTACGCCAGGGAATTGAAGGAATACCTCTTCGGAAAGCGCGCCGCCTTCACCATCCCCATCGACTGGACCTTCTTCACGCCCTTCCAGCGCGAAGCCCTGCAAGCCGTGTACCGAATCCCGTATGGCGAGACCCGCACCTACATTGACATCGCCCGCGAGATCGACCGTCCGCGTGCCTACCGCGCCGTGGGCGCCGCCAATGCCATGAACCCCATGCCCATCATCATTCCTTGTCACCGCCTCCTCGGCGTGGACGGCAAACTCCACGGCTACGGCGGCAGGGGCGGACTCCGCACCAAAGAATGGTTGTTGAAATTGGAAGGCGCGTTTATCGCGTGATACACTCGAAGGCGTGGAAATTCTTTTACAACTCTTCTGGACCTTTCTGAAAGTCAACCTGCTCAGCACATCCGGTCCCGCTTCGGTGGGGTTGTTGTATCACGAAGCGGTCGGTCGGTTTGTAACAGAAGCAGAGTTTGTTCAAGCGGTTGGATTTTCCTCCGTCCTGCCGGGGAGCGATGCGCTGCAACTGGCGATGTACGTTGGTTACGCGGCGGGCGGAGTCCCCGGCGGGCTGGTGGCATTGACTGGTTCCATTTTGCCGCCGACCCTCATCATTCTCGGCGTGACGATGATCCTGCACCGTCTGCGGCGCGAGGCTTGGGTGGGCAGTTTTGTCGAGGGGTTAACTCCCGCCATAGCCGTGTTGATGGTCTTCACCGCCTGGAAGATCTTCGAAAAAGGCGGCGGCATGAACTGGTTCGGCTGGGGGCTGGCGCTGGGCAGTTTTGCCGCCATGTGGTTCAAAATTCCCGAACGGATCGTCATCATCATCGCCGGGATCATCGGCGTGATCTTTCTCACCGCATCATGAACAAGTGGACTCAATTATTCTGGATGTTCCTGAAAGTGAACCTGCTTTCGCCTTCGGGTCCGGCTTCGGTGGGTTTGCTCTATAAAGAAGCGGTCGGCAGGTTGATGACCGAGGAACGCTTTATCGAAGCGGTCGGGTTTTCGAACTTCCTGCCGGGCAGCGAGGCGTTGAAGCTGGCGATGTTCGTCGGGTATGCGGCGGGCGGTGTGCCGGGCGTCTTCGTGGCGCTGCTTGGCGCGGTATTGCCTCCCACGGTGATGATGTTCGTGGTGGCTTTGATCTTGCAGCAGGTCCAGCACGAGGGCTGGCTGGAAGGTTTCGTGAAGGGGATGAGTCCCGCTGTGGCGGCGTTGATCGTGCTGGTGGCGTGGGAGTTGTTCCGCGTCGGGCAGACCAAAAGCATTGGCAGGCGCACGCTTTTCATTGCCGCCCTGAGCGCGATTGCCCTATGGTTCGATGTGCCATCCCCGCTGGTTTTAATGGGCGCGGGGGTGTTGGGCGTGATTTTATTTCGTTGATGGGAATTTTTATGTCGTCTGATATTTTGATAATCACCAATGGGTCCAAGGAAAGTACCCCAGCCATTGAGCAGGGCGCCTGGCTGGCTGGTGTGTTGGATTCTCCCATTACACTTCTTGGTATTAACGAAAGACCCGACCCTGCCGCCATTGATTCGGTCAACCCGTTGGAGGCGGTCTTCGAAAAAGCCGTCGGTTTGTTCGAGGCTCAGGAAATGGAATACAAGCTCGAGGTCCGCAATGGAAGCGCGGAGAAAATCGTCCCCATCGAGGCGGGGAGGGAAAACTCCATCGTGGTATTGGGTCCGTTGGGACGCGCGCAGATCCAGCGTTTTGTAACGGGGCGTTCGATCCGTACCTTTATTGAAGAGATCACACAGCCCTTGCTATACGTGCCTGAAACGCGCCTGCCTGTGAAGAAGATTCTGATCAGCGTGGGCGGGCTGGGATACGACGTCAATGCGGAACACATCGCCATGCGGGTTGCGAAAAGTTGCGGCGCAGAGGTGACGCTGTTGCATATCATCCCGCCCATTGAGTTCGATTACCCGACGGCAAAGGAAATGAACGAGCATTGGCAGACGTTGACCGAGACCGACACGCCGGTTGGCAGAAGTTTGCGGGCATCGTTGGAAAATGCAAAAGCGGCGGGGCTTTCGGCCTCTGTTAGAGTACGGCGCGGCAATGTGATCGAAGAAATCCTGTCAGAGGTGCGCCAGGGGAATCATGACCTGCTTTGCATGGGTTCCTCTTATAGTGTTCACTCCCTTCGGCAGATGTATTCGGCGAATGTGACGGCGGAGATCATGGAGCACGTTCATCGCCCGGTGATGACAGCGAGGTTTAAAAGTTGAAGCAGTTTCCTTTTCTATCACCTGAGTTTTTCCAGATAAGAATCTATTTGATTTGGAGTGTTCAGTATTACGGCTGAAAGCCCCCTTTGATTTTCAATCGTTTTTCGAATCACCTTTTGATCTATAAATGGGTAAAGAATTATTGACCATATAAAACTTAGTGTAATATCCGGCACCTCGGCAGAGTCTTTAGATGCAAAACGCCCCAAATATCGTGTAATAACCCTATAAAGGCTTATACAGAGGCCCACATTCAGCCAAATGACAAGATTGGCATGTGAAAGTTGTTCCTCAATAATATCCAGATAATTCCCTTCGATAACCCAAGCGGAATGTTCCGTTATATCTTTGATTATTGAGAGTCTTTCCTTTGTAGTAGTTCTTGTCCATCCCGGCTTCCAAAGATAATGATCCAAGTGGATGACATTGTCTATTCCCAAAACCTTTCCTAGTTCGTTGGCAAACTCGGTCTTTCCTGCGCCGGGAGGGCCGATGACAGCAACTCTGTTCATTTGCTGTTTTTAGACCGATTGATTACATCAATGGCGTTCTTACGGAATTTATATGCGCGCTTATTCAATCCGTTCCAAATTGACCAAGAAAGGATTGTCAGCCCAATAATCGAAAATATCGTTGGGTAAAGATAATCTGTCTTAATGCCAGTGTGCAACAAGATGGATATACCCAGGAGAGGCCAGTTGAATATCGCCGCTCCTATGATCCTTACCCTTCGGATTCTTGCTTCGTATGCGTTGTATAGGACCTCGGAATTGCGCGCAATTGACTCGTCTGCGTATTTGGCTGACCCGAAAATACTCCTCTTGATTTGCGCAATCCCACGGCTCAGAAGGCTGTAGGCAATATAATCAAAACTCATTCCAATTACATAGATAAATGGTAGGAGGAAAAGCAACAGAGCCGGATCAAGACCTTTTATTGTACCGATTGGCTGGTTTAGTATTTTTAACACGATCAAGGACAACCAGGTGGTGGTATGGGTTCCAATTATCAGATATTCAACCAGGGGGTATCAAAGTTCATCGTTCCTCTTTGCTTTCAAACTTGATTTATTTCCCGGTATTTTAGCAGATTTCAATGACATGGACTCAATCCACGCGGGTATTTTGACAAATAGGGGAACTTGTACTATAAAAATCGTTTCTTTCTACAGTTCTTTTGCCCCACCCGAGGGAATACAATGAAAGTTGGAGGCAGTCATGACCATAATCGTTGCCGATACCACCTGCGGGCTTCCGCGCAAGTTGCTTGCCGAGCGCAGAATTCCGTTGATTCCACAAGTTGTCATCTTTGGGGAAGAGTCTTATCACGACGACAAAGACCTCGACACTGCGACATTTCTCGAAAGGCTAAAAGCGGCAAAGGCGCTGCCCAAGACCGCCGCGCCTGAACCGCCGCTGTATTTCCCGGTCTTTGAAGAGGCGCGGAAGAAAAAAGAAAGCGTCATCGTTGTTGCGCCGACGGGCAAAGCCAGCGGCACTGTTCGATCTGCGCAGACGGCGGCACAGGAATTCCCGGATGTGGACATCCGCATCGTGGACACGTTGACCATCTCGTGCAACCTCGGCTCGCTTGTGCTTCTGGCAGACAACATGGCAAAGGTTGGGAAATCCGCCGATGAAATTGTCTCGACTCTGAACGAGATGATTCCGCGCGGGCGGATCTATTTTCTGGTTGATACGCTCGAATATCTTGCAAAGGGCGGGCGCATCGGCGGCGCGAAACGGCTGGTGGCGGAACTGCTTGAGGTCAGACCGATCCTTCAGGTGAAGGATGGGCAGGTCGAGTCGTTCGAGCAACAGAGGACGAAGAAACGCGCGCTCGCCCGTCTCGTGGAAATAGCAACCGAACAATGCCGCGGCGGAGAGTCGGCTCACTTGTGTGTGATACAGGTCGAGGCGGAGAAGGAAGCGAAAGCGCTTATCGAAGAACTGAAGTCAAAGATCAACATCCCGCATATCCCCATCTATGAATTGCCCCCCGCCATTGTCGTCCACGCCGGTCCGCGCGCAATGGGGGTTGGTTTCTTCCGCTAAACAAACAAGCTGTGCAACTGAAACCGCCGGTTCAAAACTGACGCCTTCTTGTTATACTCGCCGACATGCTGGAACTCTCCAATACCCGTTTTGTATTCTTGGATATCGAGACCACCGGGCTTTCCCCCTGGTTCGGGGACCGTATCTGCCAGATTGCTTTGATCGTCACAGAAGGCAAACGCATCAAACGCACTCTCGACCTGCTCCTGGACCCCGAGCGTGATCTGTCGCCGTCAGCGGTTCATGTCAACAGGCTGGACGGTGAGTCACTAAAAGGCAAACCCCGCTTTGCCGATGTCGCCGACGAGGTTGGCTTGGCGCTGGGCGAGGGGATCGTTGTCTGCCATAATGCCAAATTCGATATTCAATTCCTCGATAACGAATACCGCAAACTTGGACGCACCATCGAACTTCCAAATTTGATCGATACGCTCCTGCTGGCGCGTGATCACTACGAACTGCCTTCCTATAGTTTAAGCCATCTTGCGCGCGATTTTCAACTCACCACATATATTCAGGGCTCGCGCGCCTTTGCCGACGCCATTACCATGAAGAATCTATTCTTCATCATGGTTGACGCACTCAAAACCGTGGACAAATCCCTTGACGATCTGATCGGCATCTACAATTCCCCCGCCTGGCCCCGCGACGGCATCTACCTGCCCACCGAACTCAGCGAAGCCATCCACAGCGGCAAACGCCTCTTCATCCAATATATGGACAGGGACGGCGACACCTCCGAGCGTTGGATCACGCCGAAGGAAGTCATTGGCTTGTCCGATTACCTGTACCTTCAAGCGTATTGTCATACACGCGAATCCGAACGTACATTTCGGCTGGATAGGATTCTAAAAGTGGAAACCGGCAAGCAGTAGAGAAAATTCCTTTTGTCTGTTCGATCGTTGTATAAAAAATCGAAGAAGTATATAAACCGGCTGGAGGTCCCAGCCGGTTTATATTTATCGCCACGACAACGAACTGACGGGCAATCAAATTCATCATTGATATTTACAGTGATGATACTGCCTGATAGCGCCATGGCAACTTTGGTCGTTTTTTTGCCGCGCCTTGACGATTGAATTCGTTACCGCCTGCTGTCCTTTCAAAGTTAACTGGAATAAGCGCTGCACACCCTGCATTTCTTAAAGACGTTAAAGTCCTTAAAAACCTTAATGACTTGCCTTTCAATCCAAGAAAATAACTTATAAAATAATGAAAATATTTTAAGATAAAAACATGTTGAAAAACCTTTACATAAATCAATTGTTGTATAAAATAATCATACACAAACAACATATTGATGTTTGTGTATGATTATTTATGAAATAAAAAATATCGAGCATGTGCTACGCCAGTAGAACAGGATTGATAAACAAAAGAGAGATAAAAACAAAGGACAACTCATGTACATCTGCGTATTGACAAGCACGCCGGACGCGAACGATATACCTTACGATCCATCGCCTTATATGAATGGATACCGATGGAAACAACATCATGTGGAGCCAACCCAGGTCGAAAAACAGATTAAGCAGTTGATGAACGAAGGGGTTGATGTGTTTGTCAATTTATGCGACGGCACGCCCGACGACTCCCTGTCTGGAATAGCCCTGGTCAAGGCGCTCGAAAAATATAACGCCGCATTTACCGGCGCCGATTCAAAATTTTTCGACCCCACCCGCGATGAAATGAAGAATGCCGCGAGGCGCGTTTCCGTCCCCACCCCAAGTTGGGCATTTGCCAACAAGGCTGAAGACGCCGAGAAGATTGCCAAACGCCTGAAATTTCCCATGTTGGTCAAACCGCCTCACGGATACGCAAGCGTCGGCATTCGCCGCAACTCGCGCGTTTCGACCATGGATGAATTGCGCGAACAGTTGAAACTTGCCATCGCCGAATTCGGGCGCGCCCTGATCGAAGAGTTTATCGAAGGACGCGAGTTCACCTGCCTCACGGCGGAGAATCCCTCCAATCCGAACAAGCCTTACACCTTTACCCCGGTTGAATTCATCTTCCCGGAAGGTGAATCGTTCAAGCATTATGATATGAAATGGGTGGATTATGAAAAGATGTCCGTTGCCGTGGTCAACGACCCGCGTATCGAAAAGACTCTGCGCGAACAGACTGTGCGTGTTTTCAAGGAACTTGGCGGCAATGGGTATGCCCGCTGTGATTACCGCATGGATGCCGATGGCACGATTCACATGCTTGAGATTAACCCCAATTGCGGTATTTTCTACCCGCCGACCGAGACGGGTTCCGCCGACT
>DAOTXI010000281.1:0-1551 GCA_034435475.1 Anaerolineales bacterium | reverse complement strand
TCCCTAGTCCGGGGAGAATGTCGATTACCCGCACAAGTGTGTATAATGCCCGCATGACTTTTTATACTGCAAAAGGCGATGACGGCACGACAGGCTTGCTCGGACCGGGACGTGTGCCAAAATATCATGTGAGGATGGAAGCGGTCGGCACGCTCGACGAAGCTTCTGCGGCATTGGGACTCGCCCGCGCCCAATGCTCCGCGGCTCAGACTCCCCGCATCCTGATCGAAGCCCAAAGGGATTTATACAAGCTGATGGCGGAGGTTGCCGCGACGCCGGAAAACTCAGAAACATTCCGCCATATTGACGATGAACGTGTGAAATGGATCGAGCGCGAGACCGACGAGTTGAGCAAGGTGGTTGAAATGCCGCATGAGTTCATCCTGCCGGGAGATTCGCTCGGAGGTGCGGCGCTTTCACTGGCAAGGGCGGTCATCCGCCGGGCGGAACGGCGCGTGGTGGAGTTGTTCGATGGCGAAGAAGTCATCAACCCGCATTTACAGCGTTATTTGAACCGGTTGTCTTCTTTATGCTTCGTGCTGGAATTGCTGGAAAATCAACACGCGGGCAGAAAGACATCGCTGGCAAAGTCGGAATAAATGTACACGTAGGGGCGACCCATCCTAATCTTGGAACGCACCCTCACGCCAAGGAGGGTCGACCTGTGCGAGCAACACTACCGCAGGCGCAAAGGGCGACCTTTCGTTGCCTCCCAGGGTTTATTTTTGACATTGACGGGTCGCCCCTACGATAAAAACGAACAGGACATCATGACTGGAACGATCATCAATGTAATCGCCATTCTCATCGGGGGGACTGTCGGTCTGTTCTTCGGCTCGCGCATCCCGGAGCGGTTCAAGTCCACGATCATCGCGGGGATGGGTTTGTTCACCGTGGCGATGGGCATGCAAATGTTCTTCAAAAGCGAAAATCAATTGATTGTATTGGGGGCAATGATCCTTGGCACGATCCTCGGCGAGTGGATGGGCATCGAAGACCGCCTGCAAGCCTTCGGGCTGACCCTCGAAAAAAGATTCTCCAGCGACGATGAAAGCGGCGCAGGCTCGCGCTTCGTGCGCGGATTCATGGTCTCCTCCCTGCTCTTTTGCATCGGTCCGATGGCGATCCTTGGCTCGATCCAGGACGGGTTGACCGGTGACTACAACTTACTGGCGGTTAAATCCACGCTGGATGGGTTTGCCTCGGTTGCCTTTGCTTCCACGCTCGGAATCGGCGTGATGTTCTCTTCGATCATCATCCTTGTCTATCAAGGCGGCATCAGCCTGCTGGCGGGTTTGCTCAGTTCGATCATCAGCGACCCGATGATGAACGAGATGACCGCAACCGGCGGGGTGATTCTGGTTGGGCTGGGCATCAGCAATCTATTGGAGATCAAGAAAATCCGCGTGGGGAACTTCCTGCCTGCGCTGGCGATTGCGCCGTTGATCGTTTGGGTGTTGGGAAAATTCTAATCAATTTTTCTTTTCACGATCCAGCCACAACTCGCGGTACTTGCGATTCCAGTCAATCAAAAAGCGGAAGGCGATGACC
>DAOTXI010000280.1:0-6998 GCA_034435475.1 Anaerolineales bacterium | reverse complement strand
GGCTTCCACAGGCGGCTTTTTACGCAGCGGGGTGGCGACATTGCTGCTTGGCTTGGAAGACGAGCAGGTGGAAGCGGCTATCGAAGCGGCGCGCCGGGCGCTGCCCCCCAAAGAAAATCAAAAACGCGCGACGATTTTCATCGTCCCCGTTCAGCATTTTGAGCAGGTATAGGCGCGCGGCGCGCTCTTTCCATTTTTTAACTCGAGCTTGTTCTAAAAAGCGATTTTTTTCAGGAGAACCTTGTATGGCATATACCATCAAATTCGGCACGGACGGCTGGCGCGGAGTCATCGCCGAGGATTACACCTTCGACAACCTGCGCCGCTGCGCGCATGGATTTGCTTCATACATGCTCTCGCAGGGCAAACAGGGACAATGGGTCGTGGTCGGTCATGACAAACGATTCCACTCGGAGAATTTCGCAGCCGCCGTCGCGGAAGTGCTGGCAGGCAACGGTTTGAAGGTGTACCTGACCGACGGAGCAACTCCCACGCCGGTCATTGCCTACGCAGTTGTGGATAAAAAAGCCGCGGGCGCTGTGAACATCACAGCAAGTCACAACCCGCCCACCGATAACGGGTTCAAGGTCCGCAACGAGACGGGTGGGGCGATAGACCCGGAGGGGTTGAAGCAGATCGAAGCAGGCATCCCTGATGATGTGAAGGATGTGAAGCGCAAACCGTACAAAGAAGCCGAAGCTGCGGGTGAGATCGTCAAATTCGACGCGAACGCGCCCTATATCGAACACCTCACCCGCGATGGTCTCATTGATTTGCAACCGATCAAGGATGCCGGTCTGACCGTGGTTGTGGATGCCATGTGGGGCAACGGTGCAGGCTGGTTCACCCGTTTGCTTGGCGGAGGCAAGACAAAGATCATCGAGATCCATAACGAGCGTAATCCGTCCTTCCCGGAGATGAAACGCCCGGAACCCATCCGCCCGAACATTGACGTGGGCTTGAAAGCCACGGTCGAGAACAAAGCCGATGTATTGCTCATCACCGATGGCGACGCGGACCGTTGCGGCATCGGCGATGAGAAGGGTGAATTCATCAACCAGTTGCGCGTGTATGCCTTGTTGGCTTATTACCTGCTTGAAGTGCGCGGCGAACGCGGTGATATTGTCAAGACACTTTCGACCACCGGCATGTTGAACAAACTCGGCGAGATTTATGGCGTACCTGTCCATGAGACGGGCGTCGGCTTCAAATTCGTTGCCCCAAAGATGACCGAGACGAATGCTCTCATCGGCGGCGAGGAGTCCGGCGGCTACGCCTTCCGCGGAAACGTCCCTGAACGCGACGGGATTTTGGCAGGCTTATACATGCTTGATTTTATGGTCAAGACCGGAAAGAAGCCGACCGAGTTGCTAAAAGACCTGTTTGCCAAAGTTGGTGGCGAGTATTTCTACGACCGGGTGGATAGCCCGTTCAGCGGCGACCATGAGTCGCGCAAGAAGATCATCCGCGATAACTATCCCCAAACCTTGGGCGGATTGAAGGTGACCGAGGTCGTCACCGTGGACGGCTTCCAATTCAAAATGGAGGATGGCGGCTGGATGCTCATCCGTTTCAGCGGCACAGAGCCGATCCTGCGCGTGTATTGCGAGACCAGACATGCCGACAAGGTGCAGGCGATTCTTCAGGATGGTTTGAAGGTGGCGGGAATAAAATAAAGTGTCATATGAGCCAGTGTCAGGTGTCAAGTTTAAGACATCTGCCTACCTGACGCCTGATACTTGGAACTTGACACATGCGATTGACCGACACGCACTGCCATCTTTACTGGAACAAATTCGATGACGACCGCGAAGGTGTGATTCAACGCGCTATCGAAACGGGCGTAAAGCGGATGCTCGTGCCCGGGACGACGATTCAGACCAGCAAGCAAGCCATCGAACTTGCTGAAAAATATACGCAGGTTTATGCAGCGGTGGGCATTCACCCGACCGATACGGATGGGTTTTCTGAAAACGATTTAGAAACGCTCCTTAAACTTGCCGAATACGAAAAAGTTTCCGCCATCGGAGAGGTTGGGCTCGATTATTATTGGGTCAAGGATTCAGAGAAAAGAAAACACCAGAAACGAACGCTCGAGTCCCAGGTCCAGATCGCAGAGGCGTTGAACAAACCGCTGGTCATCCACCTCAGAGAGGAATCCGACGCGGTGGAGGGACCCGTCTTCGATGAATTCTTCCAATTGATCGAGCCGTGGCTGGATAAATGGAAAAGGCAAAACCATCCGCTTGGGGAAAATCCTGGAACGCTGCATTCATTCAACGGCAACGCCTCTCTCGCCGCGAAGGGAATCGAACTGGGTTTTTTCATCGGGATCACGGGACCGGTCACCTACCCGAAGAACCAGAGTCATCGCGAAATGATTCAACGCCTGCCCCTCGACCGGATATTGATCGAAACTGATGCGCCTTTTTTGCCCCCCGTGCCGTTTCGTGGCAAACGGAACGAACCCGCCTTTGTTCGTCATATTGCTGATAAAATAGCGGAAATCCATTCCAAAAGCCCTGCGGAGATCGCCGAAATCACCACCGCCAACGCGGCGCGGCTCTTTGCATGGGGAGATTGACTTGAACCCGGTAACTTTCCTTTCACCTGTTACAGAAGAAATCAAACTTGTCGAAGATCGGATGCGCGCCCAGGCGGATGAAGCCCACCCCGACCTGCGTGCCGCCCTCGAACATTTGCTTGCCGCGGGAGGAAAACGGGTCCGCCCGACCCTCAGCCTTCTCGTCGGCAACATGCTTGGCGCGCCCCTTGAAAAGGTTGTCACCCTCGGCGCGGCGGTGGAACTACTCCATACCGCCACCCTGGTACATGATGATCTGATAGACGGCTCATTGCTAAGGCGCGGCACACCGACCCTCAATGCGCGCTGGTCGCCGCCCGCCACCGTGCTCACCGGCGATTTCCTTTTTGCGCGAGCCGCCAAACTTGCCGCCGAAACCGATTACCTTCCGCTGATGAAACTCTTCTCCGACACGCTGGCGATCATCGTCAACGGCGAATTGACCCAGATGTTCACCTCGCGCGGGCTGATCAACCGCGAGAATTACTACAAACGCATCTATGCCAAAACCGCCTCATTATTCGAAATGACCTCCCGCGCCGCGGCAATGGTCAGTCCCGTGGACGATGATGTCATCGAAGCGATGCGGGACTTCGGGTATCAGATCGGCGTGGCGTTCCAGATCGTGGATGACATCCTTGACTTCTCCGGCGACCAGAACGCCGTCGGCAAACCCCTCGGCTCAGACTTGCTGAACGGGCTGGTCACGCTGCCAGCCATTTACTTCGCTGAGATCAATCCCGATGACGTGGATATCCTTTCCCTGCCGCAGGGCGGTTGGACGAACAACGAGAACATGAGCCGCCTCGTGGAGAAGATCCGCTCGAGCAGCTGCACCAAGAAAGCCATGGTCGAAGCCGAACAACATGTGGACCGCGCTCTCGCCCGCCTTGAAAACTTCGAGCCTTGCGCCGAACGCGATGCTTTGGAGAATCTGGCGAAGTATATTGTGGATAGAAAAGTTTAGGTTAGTTGAGTGGTTGAGTAGTCAGGTAGTTGTGTAGTCTGATAATTTACTCGTCTTTCCTCTTTCCTCTTTCCTCTTTCCACTTTCTACTTTGCACTTTTCGACCTTGATCCTTCATCCCTCATCCTTCTAAATCTCCCATGCCTTCCCCTCGCAAACCCTTCCGGTTCAATGTCGGCTTCATCATCCATGAAGAGGTCGGTCGCAGTCATGATTTTCCCTTCGAGTTCGAGAAGGTCACGCTCAGCAGTGATCTTGAATTACGGAACCTCGAGGGCAATGTCAATGTTGGCAAAACCCCACAGGGATTGATCGTTCAGGGAAAATTCTCCGCGAAAACAACCGTGAACTGCGCGCGCTGTCTCACAGACTTTGTGCAGAAACTGGACTGGGAATTCACCGAACTTTACGCCTTCGACCAGCGCTCAGTTACAGACTCTGGCTTGATCCTGCCGGAAGACGCGCACCTTGACGTGGAAGAACTCTTGCGCGAATACGCACTGTTGGAAATCCCCATCAACCCCGTCTGCAAGCCGGACTGTCAGGGCTTATGTACCGAGTGCGGGCAAAACCTCAACGAGAAGGATTGCGGACACAGTCCTGAAGAGCCCGACTCGCCTTTTGCAAAACTGAAGGATTTACTGAAATAACACACCCCGACATTGGAATGTTCGGGGTGTTCTTTTTTATTACACGGTTTTTCCTTTTCTATCCTGATAACGTTTATAGACCCGTTTCCAGGCGTCGGTTGGCTCCGACGGTTTGGATTTTTTATGTTCGGGTTTGCTGAGGTGGAAGGCGAAATCCTCGAGCAGGGTCGAGATGTATTCCCTGGGTTTATCCTGCACCAACGGTTTGCCAAGGTTTATCGCTTCCAGCACCGCGTCTGCCACATATGGAATGGAGGCGACAAAATTCATACCGAGCGCATTTTCGATCTTTTCCTTTGCCAGGCTTGAACGCGGGAAGGTGGCATTCAGAACCAGTTTTATCTTTTCCTTGGGATACCCAAGCTTGCTGTACGCGTCCATGGCGGCGGCTGTGGCGCGCACCGACGCCATATCGGGCGCGGCGACCAGCAATATGGCATCCGATGCGTCCAGGGCGCTTAGAGACAGTTCGCTGAAATCATGAGGCAGGTCGAACAAAATATATTGAAAGTGTTCCTTGAGAATGGAGATAGCCCAGGCAAGTGTCTCGCCTGTTAATAGATCGGCTTCGCCGGGAAAGGTGGGAGCGGCAATAAAGGAAAGCCCCGTTTCGTGATTATCGATGACGCTGCGTATTATTTCCATGTCTAATTCGCCGGTCTTGAAGTGGGAAATATCTGCCCAGGTGCGGCGAAGGTTCTTATTGAGCATCAATGCCACCTGTCCGGCTGTCATGGTCAAGTCGAGCAGGATGGTATCAGACCAAAGTTGGGAGAGCGATATACCCAGGTTCACAGCCAGTGTGGAACAGCCGGTTCCGCCGCGCAGGGAATGAACTGCCATAATTTGAGCATACTGGGAGGCGTCTTTGGGTGTGGTCGCCGAAAGCACCTGTTCAGCCCGGCGGGCAAGCGAGGTGACCCGGGCAGCGAGTTCCTCCGGCTCGAATGGCTTGCTCAGGTAATCATCCGCGCCGACTTCGAAAGCGCGCAGTTTATCCTGCAACCCGGATTGAGCGGTGAGCACAATGATGGGGGTGGCGCTGAACAGCGGGTCGCGGCGAAGTTGATTCGTCACCTCGTAGCCGCTTATATCCGGCATGATGACATCTGTAATGATAACATCTGGCTTTAGGGCGCGGGCGCGGGCAATGCCGCTGGCACCATCCTCTGCGACAGCGATCTGACAATCCAACGTCTCGAGCGCCTTGGCAACCATCTGATGGTTGGCAGGCTCATCGTCTATAACTAATATGCGTAACATGGCACCTCCGATTACTTAATAGCAAGATTGAGATAGTCTTGTACACGGACGGATTCGATTTCGATTTCGCGGATGAGAACGGGCGCCTGGTCGATATCTTCATGCTGACATAGGTATTCAAGACGGGCGGCGAGTTCCCCTAGGAATACCGCATTGAAATTAAGCGCGACTCCCTTCAGGGTGTGCGCCAGGCGGCAAAGACGATTAATATCCTCATCCGCATAGGCAGAGTGTATATCCTCAATTCGGGTGGGTAGATGATCCCGAAAATCTCTGCACATTTCAAGCATAAAGTCGCGGTCTCCGCCAAAATATACGAGGGCGGCTTCCAAGTTTAGGGGAATTTCAGGCGGGGTAAAGGTCTGGAGCGCCGAAGCAGGCTCCTCGGTCCGGAGAGAGGCGGGAGAACCCTCCTCGCCAAACAGACCTTCATCCAGGTCGTTCATCAGGAATTGCGGCTCGTCGGGCGGCTCCTCATTGTTCTCCTGACGGGTCGAGTCGAGAAGCCATCGCTCCACCACGTTGTAAAGGATGCGCGATTCAATGGGCTTGGTGATGTAATCATCCATGCCTGCATCTATGCATTTTTCACGATCGCCTTTCATGGCATGAGCGGTCATGGCAATGATGGGAATGTGGCGTTTGGTGCCCGCCTCCCATTCCCGGATGCGACGCGTGGCTTCAAATCCGTCCATGCCCGGCATTTGCACATCCATAAGAATGGCGCTGTATTCGGTGGAGACAGCCTTGTCATAAGCGGATTGCCCGCTCTCCACCACATCGACAAAGTAACCCCTCTTTTGAAGCATGGCAACCGCAATCTTCTGATTGATGGAATTATCTTCCGCAAGCAGAATGCGACTGCCGATCGAGCGTTTTTCGGAAATGACGTGGCGGGTAATGATGCCCGTGTTTTCCTCTTCCCTGCGGTTAAGAATGGCGTGCAGGGCGTCGTAGAGCATTTGTTGTTTGACCGGTTTGAGCAAATACCCGGAACAACCAAGCGCCTCCAATCGCACGGCGTCGCCCCGTTTGCCCATGGAGGTGAGAATGACCACCTTTACGTCCCTGACTAACGGGTCGCTCTTGATGGCTCGCGCGGTCTGTTCGCCGTCCATGCCGGGCATTTGCATATCGAGGAGGACGCAGTGATACGGGTCGCCGGAGCGGGCGGCTTGATGCAGCATTTCGATTCCACGCGCCCCGCTGGCGGCAATATCGATCCGGCAGCCAAAACCTTCGACCATCTTGGAAAGGACGAGCCGGTTGGTCTGGTTGTCGTCCACGCCAAGGATGCGGGCGAACTGCAGTTCCACCTGTTCGAGATGTGGAGCCGGTTCTTCAGGTTCGACCGCGACTTTTTCAAATGTGATCTCGAACCAAAAATCGCTTCCAACCCCTGGTTCGCTGTGAATCCCGATGGCGCCGTTCATGGCTTCCACCAATTGCTTCGTAATGGATAATCCCAGCCCGGTGCCGCCGTATTTCCGGGTTGTGGAGCCGTCTGCCTGGATGAAGCGCTCGAAAACCGCCG
>DAOTXI010000279.1:0-1601 GCA_034435475.1 Anaerolineales bacterium | reverse complement strand
ACGCTATTACCTTGTCCATGACAGCGACAAGATCAACGCTTTGACGCGGCTCTTCGAAATAGAACCCATTCACAGCGCCTAGATCTTAGCACGCACCCGCGCCGAGACCGGACAGCTCGCCAATGAATTGGTCATTCGCGGCATCCCCGCCGAAGCCATTCACGGCGACCTGGACCAGAATGCTCGCGAACGTGTGCTGGGACGTTTCCGTGCCAATCAATTGAAAGTTTTGGTGGCCACCGATGTCGCCGCGCGCGGTTTGGATATTGACGATATTTCCCATGTCTTCAACTATCACCTGCCCGATGATGCCGAAGTCTATGTGCACCGCATCGGACGCACCGGCCGCGCAGGCAAGGCCGGTATTGCCATCAGTTTGATCTCCCCGCGTGAGAAGCGCCGCATGCGCGAAGTGGAAGCGTTGACCAAACAGCCCGTCGCCAAAATGGACCTGCCCACACCGGCTGATATTGTCAAACATCGCGAACAGCAAACGGTCGATAATTTAAAGATCTGGCTTGGCCGCGGACGTTTCAAACGCGAACTCGAAATGGTGCAGGAATTGATCGACGCTGGCCATGATGTGATGAACATCGCTGCCGCTGCCATCAAGATTTCCCGTGCCGATGAAAAGCAGCGTCCCATTGCAGAAGTTTCCGACGTGAAGGCTGATTTCTCACGCAAGCCTGAACGTGAATTTGGCCGCGGTAAACGCGGTGAATCCGCCGGTGGCAGCAAGCGTGAGTTTAGTGCCGGCAAACGTGAGTTTGGAAAGAAACCCCGCCGTGACTCGCATGAAGAAGGCATGGTACGTTTAAAGATCAACAAGGGCAAGGTGCACAACATCCGCCCCAATGATATTGTGGGACAGATCGCTTTCCATGCCAATATCCCCGGCTATACCATTGGCAAGATTCGCATCGAAGAGAAGATATCCTTCGTGGATGTTCCGGAAGATGCCGTGTATCAAGTTATCAAACACAGCGGCAATTACAAGATCGGAAAAGAAAAATTCAGCGTTGTAAAAGCACAGTGATTAAAAAGGAGCCCCCCAATTGGGGGGCTCCTTTTTAATCGGAATTATTTATAATTTCGAGTTGATGTTGGAAAATACACCTCAGGAGATGCCCAGTATGCGCAGACAGTTTTATGTTTTTTCCCTCTTGGCCCTGGTATTGTATTCTTGTAATATGCCCGGCGCACCGGCGGGCAATGGGAGCGTAGACGACGGCGGGACAGCCGGTGTATCCGAGGGGGACACTTCGCCTGTTGTTTCTGCCATCATTGCGCCCGCTCAAGAATTGTTTAAGTCACCGGACACATACTATCCCATCCCTCCGGTCACACCCGTTTCAGTCAAAACAGAATCTATTTTTGGAACAAACTACCTCGTTTATCACAATGAACCGGATTCGTTTCGTTACCTCTGCCCCGAAAGTGGATGCGGTCTCGATGAACGTTTCATCTTTGCTTCTTATGCCGGATTCAAAGTCCGCAAGGAGAAAATGGTGCGCATTGCCGGTGTGGATATTGTGGATGAATTCGAGCCGTTGGATATCCACCTCGTAAGTGATGTTGAGTGTACCCGCCCTGCCGGGGAA
>DAOTXI010000278.1:0-3050 GCA_034435475.1 Anaerolineales bacterium | reverse complement strand
CTCTTTATCGTCATCTTCGGACTGACGTTGATTCAATTCCAGCGCCAGCGCCGCTCCAGCATCTACGAAAGCTAGGAGGAGACAGGCATGAAAATCCAATCGTATCGCGTTGTTCAGTTCCTGAGTAAATTTTCCGTTTACTTCATCCTGACTTTCTTTGCATTCATCATGTTGTTTCCCTTCGTCTACATGCTGGCGACCTCGTTCAAAATTCCGTCAGATACCTTCCGTTATCCGCCGCGTATGTTGCCGCGTGACCCTATTACCGCTCAGGTGGAGGGATACGATGAGCCGCTGCCTCTGTACTACGTCGAGGTCGACGGGGTCCGCAAGGAATTTGCGCTTGCGAAGAGTAATATCAAGGTCGGCACCTATGCGCCTGCGGATAATCTTGAAGCGACTGTGGAGCGTTACCTCACCGAAGTAAAACCCACGGGCGGCGTGACCAACCAACAAAAAGTCATTGTGAATGGCGAAGAGCAAAAACTCTTCGACGTGAATGTGGATGGTCAGATCATTCCCATGATTCTCGTCAGCCAAACCACCGTCGGTGAATTCGTTGACCCGCAGAATCCGGAAACCAAGGTGTATCAAAACGTGCGTTTGAGCGAACCGGTCGAGACCTTTGGCGGGCATCCTGAAAACTATAAAGAAGTCATCGAGTTGAACAACCTTGGGCGCGCGCTCACCAACACCACATTGGTCACAGTCTTGGTTGTCATCGGTCAGTTGACCACCTCGGTCTTTGGCGGCTACGCCTTTGCCCGCCTTAAATTCCCCGGGCGTGATACGGTCTTCGTCTTTTATCTTGGAACTATCATGATTCCCTTTGTGATGCTCATCGTTCCGCTCTATCAACTGATGGTGCTGATCGGCTGGACGGACCGCCTCGCCGCGCTCATCATTCCGTGGATATTCACCGCCTACGGCACCTTCCTGATGCGCCAGCACTTCATCACCTTCCCCAAAGAGATCGAAGAAGCCGCATTGCTGGATGGCGCTTCACGTTTTGCGATTCTCAAAGACATCATCATCCCCGCCTCTGTCCCCGCCCTAGCCACTCAGGCGACATTCACCTTTCTCTACGCTTGGAACTCCTTCATCTGGCCGCTGGTCATCATCAATGTTGGGAATGAAAAAAATCATGTGCTAACATTGGCGCTGAACGTCTTGCGCGGACGCGCCTCTGATACTCCCAATCTCATTCTTGCAGGCGCGGCGATCGCCATCGTCCCGCCGCTCATCGTCTTCATCCTCGGTCAGCGCTTCTTTGTGGAGAGTGTGGCAGGCAGCGGCGTCAAAGGATAATCTCATGCAAAAGTACGTGCTTCACAATCCGCACCTTGAAGGCGAAACCTTCTTGTGGGAAGCGGGCTCGGTGGGTGTGTTGTTATCCCATGGTTACACCGCCACCACCGCTGAAGTACGTTTATTCGCCAAACGTCTGCGCGAAAAAGGCTACAGCGTAGCCGGACCTTTACTGGCAGGGCATGGCACCCGTCCCGAAGATCTGAACCGCGTCACCTGGCAGGATTGGGTCGAAAGCGGAGAAAAAGTCTACGAGCAGTTGAAGTCGCGCTGTGAGCATGTCATCCTTGGCGGCGAATCGATGGGTGGGCTGGTCGCTTTGTATTTGGCTGGCAGGCATCCCGAAGTGCGAGGCGTGATGCTGTATGCGCCTGCCATCAAGTTGACCATTTCCACAGCGGATAAAGTCAAGCTTTACCTCGGTTCGTCTTTTATGCCGTTTGCCAAACGCGAGGCGATGGATGCTTCGGATAAATGGCAGGGCTATGACCCGGAACTTCCCACCAGGGGCATCGTGCAATTACTGCGCTTTCAAGACGCGGTGATAAAAATGCTGCCGAAGGTGAGTCAGCCCGTCCTTGTGCTTCAAGGACGCAAAGATAAGACGGTGGACCCATCGGCTGGGGATATAATCTTGCGCGGCGTTCGTTCGACCATCAAGGAACATCATTGGATGGAAGGGTCGTCGCACCCGATCCTGCTCGATCACGAGTTGGACGCGGTCACGGAATTGTCGCTGAGTTTTATGGAAACAGTTCTGGCTTAATAAGGATGAGACCGCAGACGGCAGGCCGTGGTCAATTGTCTGCGGTCTGCCGTCTGGTTTTGTAATATTTTTTATCTTCAAGGAGAGACATCATCATGCTGCAAAAGAAAGATGGCCGCTACGAAGTGTACGGCAACCCGATTACAAAACGCCAGTCCCGCGCCGCGGATGCGTGGAAGGACATGCTCGCTAAAAAATTTAATTACGACCCGAACGAAAAATTCAACCTCACTGTTGAAGACCACCCCTACGGCTCGGAAATTTTCGGACTCAAGAATATTGTCCGCGATGGCGGCGGCAAGCCCGTGGATAAAAAGAACGGCGTGATCGTCAGCACCATCCGCATGGGCTTTGGTCACTACCGCATCGCGATGGCGGGCGTATCTGCCGCCAAAGCAATGGGGTTCACTCCCTACTGGCTTGACCTGCTCGGCATCCCCGGCATCAGCACGGACGTGATCAACTGGTGCAACACCAATTACAGCAAATACTCGCGCATTTCCCAGCGCTATTCCTGGTTCGACAAATACGTTTGGGAATCTCTCACTACGGGCGAACCGACTTTGCCCGGCTTGGACGCCATCTTCAACTACGTCACTGCCACCTGGCCCTGGCGTTTCCTCAAGACCGAAGTCAAAGACTTCAAGATGAGCGAACTCTTCAATAACCTCTACGGCGCGCTTCCTTCGGATATGCCCATCCTCACGTCACACATGTGGAACTGCATGGGCGCGGTCGCAGGCGGCATGACCAACGTGGTGGATATGATGTTCGATAACTGGCCCATGGCGTTCCAACTTACCGAGGGCGCCAAACACGCCGTTCAATCTCCCTCTGGCTATTATGGCTTCCGCGTGATGCGCGGCTTCGACGACAAGGGGAAGATCCTCAAGCCCACGCCGTCCGACGCGCTCTTCTTCACTGGTCACCACGTGGATCATGAACTTGTCGAAAATATCGAAAAGGACTGCGCCGA
>DAOTXI010000277.1:0-2850 GCA_034435475.1 Anaerolineales bacterium | reverse complement strand
CGCAGTATGAAAATTGGGCACATGGGGGACATGCCAAGGTGGCAAAGTGTACGGATTGCCATTTGCCTCACGATAATTTCGTTTCGTATTACATGGAGAAAGGGCGGCAGGGCGCGAAGGATACCTATGCCTTCGTGACGGGGAATATTCCAACCATGATCCGCGCCGAAGAGAAAACGAAAGAGATCGTGCAGGAGAATTGCATCCATTGCCACGAAGATACTGTGGATGCCATGCTGGCGGGCGCGCAGCCGCTCGACCGTTATTGCTGGGAGTGTCATCGTAGTGTTGCGCATGGGGAGCGCGGCATCACGGGCGCTCCGTATCAGGACTCTAATTTTTATCCGACCAAGTAAGGAGAATGTTCATGAAAAATTATACAACCCTCATTCTTGCTGGATTGGTAGTCGTGCTCGCCGCGGTGTTGATCGGCGTGATGGTCTACATCCAGAACCAGCCCGCGGAAGTACGCGCTGTGCAGCCGTTGGTGGAGATTGCGGCTCTGGAACCCGACTCTGCCCAGTGGGGCATCAATTACCCCAACCAGTACGACACCTTGATGAACACGAAGGACAATAATACGGATACCACCTATGCCGGTTCTTCGGCGTTCTCATGGCTGGAACGCGACCCACGTCAGGTGATTTTGTTTGGCGGGTACCCGTTCAGCAAGGATTACAACGATGACCGCGGACATGCCAATGCATTGGATGATGTCCGCGCGACCAAGCGTTTGAATTTGGACGACAGCGACCCCAAGCATACGCCTGCCACATGCTACTCCTGCAAATCTTCGGATAACCCGGGCTTGTGGACGGAACTGGGCATGGAAGCCTACGATGCCATGTCTTTCAATGAGATGACGCCGGAGATCAATAACTCCATCGGCTGTTCGAACTGCCACGAAGCCGAAACCATGCGCCTCGTTGCCACCAACCCGGCGCTGATCGAAGCCCTCGAACGTCAGGGCAAGGATTGGGAGACTTACTCCCGCCAGGAGATGCGTTCGTTGGTGTGCGCTAACTGCCATGTGGAATATTATTTCAAAGGCGACGGCAAATACCTGACCTTCCCGTGGGATAACGGAACCAAGGTCGAAGAGATCATCGCTTATTACGAAGAAGCCGGTTTCAAAGATTGGGCTTACCCTGAAACGGACAGCCCGATGCTGAAAGCCCAACACCCGGAGTATGAATTCTTTACAGCGGGCAGCACGCACTACGAAGCGGGCGTCGCCTGCGCCGACTGTCACATGCCCTACGTGCGTGATGGCGCGAGCAAATACTCTTCGCACGATGTTCACAGTCCGCTGTTGAACCCCGAAGAATCTTGCGGGCAGTGCCATACCGACACCGAATACGTGACCGAGCGTGTGGCGATCATTCAGCAGCAGGTGGCTGAAACGAAGATCACCGCCGAAGACGCCATCATTGACGCGATGACTGCCATCAAGGCGGCGGTTGCGGCAGGAGATGCCGACCCGGCTCTGCTCGATGAAGCCAAAAAGTTGCACCGCGAAGCCCAATTCATGTGGGATTTTATCTCCGCTGAAAATTCGACCGGTTTCCACAACCCCGAATATGCGCTCGAAGTTTTGTCCAAGTCCATCGATACGGCCCGCCGCGCCCAGATGCTGGCGGCTCAGTCGGTGAACGATATGGAACTGTTGCAAACCGGCGCATTCTATCAAACGGCTCCATAGTTTTTGAAGTTGGGGAAAGTTGTTGAGATAAAAACAGGTCACGCTTCAAGCGTGACCTGCGATTTTTTAATCCGGATGCGTTTTTCTAATTAGGCTGGATCCACTGCTCGAATACTTCGCGGTCCACGATATGGATTTGCCGGTCTTCCATTTTGATCGCCCCGCTGCGTTCCATTTCTTTGAGCGAGCGCGCCACCACTTCGCGCACAGTTCCGAGCCGTGCCGCCAGTTGTTCCTGCGTCCAGTGAATCGATTTATCCTGCTGTAGTTCCACGTCAATCAGGCGGGCGAGGCGATGGGTCACTTGATAAAAGGCCATCTCGCTCACCATGCGCACCATGCCGCGCAGCATTCTGCCGAAGTTCACCAGCACTTTTTGTGCAAAGGAGGGGTGTTGCTGTAACAACTTCTGAAGTTTGTCTTTTTCGATGACCCAAACCCGGCAAGTCTCCAGCGCCTCCACATTGACCGGGCTGGCGCCCATATCGAAAGCGGGTACTTCGGCAAAGGTGTCGCCCTCCTGCAAAATGCGGACGATGTATTGTCGTCCCTGCGGTGAGAGGCGGAAGATCTTTGCGCTCCCCTGATACAGGATGAACAATCCCTCACAGGGGTCGCCTTCCCAGAACAGCACGTCCCCGCGCTGGTACTCACTCAGGCGGGTATGCCCGGCTATGTCTTTGAGCATGGCATCATCAAGGTCGTCGAAATACTGGTTCCCCTTTAATGCTTTCACTTTTTGGTTCAAATCTGATTCAATGATTTTCATGTAAATTACACTTCGCCAAGTAGAACCTGGTCGGGTCCCCGGTTGATCTCCCAGGGATAGGTGATGAAGGCATCGGTGACAGCGGCATAATAATCGGGGCGGACGCTTCCAAACAGGTTGCGATATGGGTTGAAATGCAGGACGCAGGTTTCGGGAAATCCACCCGCCGCTGATACGCGGTTCTTGACCGCAGTGATGGTTCGTCCTGAACCCCAGACATCGTCCACGATCAGGGTGGGACGTCCACGCAGTTTGTCTTCCGCAGGAAATTGGATGAATTCGGGCCACACCATAAACTTGGATGATTTTTCGCTTTGAGTCTGCGCCGGGAAATCCACGGCGGCGGTCAGAATGTGAGTGATGTCCAGGGCATCTGCCA
>DAOTXI010000276.1:0-3801 GCA_034435475.1 Anaerolineales bacterium | reverse complement strand
CTGTTCGACCTTTCGCGCTTTGCCACCGAAGAGGAACCGTACTACGAAGCCCGCCTCTCCGCCATGACCCGCCCGCTCACGCGACCGCCGTCTGATATTTGGAAGAAGATTGATTGACATTCCACCCGTCTGCTGAAAGCAGGCGGGTTTTGTTTTGCTATAATCACAACATGGCAGATAAAACTTTCTCACGATACGAAGAACTCAAGACGCAGGTCAACTTTCACAATTACCGGTATCACGTGTTGGATGCGCCCGTGGTCAGCGACCTCGAATATGACCGTTTACTGAACGAACTGAAAAAGATCGAAGCAGAACATCCCGACTGGATCACGCCCGACTCACCCACTCAACGCGCCGGGGCAAAGCCTTCGGAAAAATTCGAGAAGGTGCGTCACCCCGCGCCGATTCTTTCGCTTGCCAATGCCTTCGGCGCGGACGATGCCCGGGCATGGCTCGAACGCATCAAAAAACTGGATGACCGCGTGGAGAAGGCGAAGTTCGTCGTCGAGCCAAAGATTGACGGGCTGTCTGTCGTTTTGCATTACCGCGACGGTCAGTTCGCGCAGGGCGCAACCCGCGGAGATGGTGAGGTGGGGGAGGATATTACATCTAACTTGAGAACTGTAAAAGCCATTCCATTGAGAATACCCGTGGAAAGTGGAAAGTGGAAAGGATCGCTTCCAAACAACCTGGTTGTGCGCGGAGAGGCGTTCATCCCAATCAAAGACTTTGAGGCGTTGAACAAAAAACTGGAAGAGGCGGGCGAGAAGACCTATCTTAATCCGCGCAACACAGCGGCGGGATCGCTGCGCCAACTCGACCCGCAACTCACGGCGTCGCGCCCGATCACCATGCTTGTTTATCAAATCGTTCATGCCGAGGGCGGCAAGGTTCCCACATCGCAATGGGAGATTCTCGAATACCTCAAGTCGCTGGGGTTTCCGGTTTCGGATATCCCCAAACGATTCAATGATTTGGATTCAGCCATTGCCTACACCGAAACCTTCAACACGGGACGAGACGCGCTTCCCTACGAAGCCGACGGCATGGTCATAAAAATTGACGATTTATCCCTCGCCGCAGATTTGGGCTTTGTAGGCAAAGACCCACGCGGAGCCGTCGCCTTCAAATTCCCGGCGCGCGAAGTGACGACAACCCTGCTCGGCATAGATGTGGAAGTGGGCCGCACCGGCGTGTTGACTCCGCGCGCTTCGCTCGAAGCAGTCGAGATCGGCGGTGTCATCGTCCGCAACGCAACCTTGCATAATTTCGATTACATCGAAGAGAAAGACATCCGCATTGGCGACCGGGTGCTGGTCAAACGCGCGGGCGAAGTGATTCCCTACGTCATCGGTCCCGTCGTGGATGCGCGTTCCGGCAGGGAGAAGAAATACAAGCCGCCGTTAAAGTGCCCTGCTTGTGGTACGGAAGTGGAACACATCGAAGGCGAAGTGGCGTGGTACTGCGTCAACGCCGCCTGCCCGGCCCAGTTGGTGAGGAATGTAGAGCATTTCGTCTCGCGCGGCGCGATGGATATTGTCGGGCTGGGGATAAAAATTGTGGAACAGTTAATCGAAGCGGGTCTGGTCAAGGATGTGGCGGATTTGTTCACGCTCAAAAAGGTTCAACTTTTGGAGTTGGAAGGGTTTGCAGAGAAAAAGGCGGAGAATCTGCTTGGGTCCATTGAGCAGGCAAAAGGTCAGAGTTTGAACCGCTTGATCGCGGCGCTGGGAATCCACGGCGTGGGCGAAGTCATGGCGGGTGATCTGGCACGGACCTATGGAAATTTATCCGCCTTGTCGAAAACGACAATTGGTGAACTTCAGCAGATCGAAGGCGTGGGACCAAACATCGCCGAATCCATCGCGGATTGGTTCGCGCGACCGGCAAATCAAAAATTATTGAAGAAGTTAAAAGCGGCGGGCGTTGATCCGCAAATGCAAAAGGCAGAAAGCAGAAGCCAGAATGGCGCGTTTAGTGGATTCACTTTCGTAGTGACCGGAACGCTGCCGAACTTCTCGCGCGACGATGCGAAGGAATTCATCGAAAGCAACGGCGGCAAAGTGACGGATAGCGTGAGCAAGAAGACAAGTTACCTGGTGCTCGGCAAAAACCCCGGCTCGAAGTTGGAAAAGGCGAAGTCGCTCGGGGTGAAGATCATTGACGAAGCCGAATTGAAGCGGCTGGCTGGCTGATTTCAGGGCCAGGAAGGCGCCATGCCCGGCAAAGATTTAAGGATGAATGCCTCGAATTGCCTCAAAATTCCAGGTTGAATGCGACTTGAAATACCTGTTCGACCGGGTCGAATAACTCACTGGACAATCCCCTCCCCCTCGGCTAAACTTGCGCAATCCCTTTTGGAGGCAGCACATGGATTTTGACAACACCAACGACTCACTCACCCGGCGGGTCCGCGCGTTTACAGAGCGGAAGGCAAGGCTGGTGGAAAACAATCTTTATTACTACAACATTCCCGTGGCGGAGATCCTGCCGGGGATGAAAGTGCGGGTGAACGGGCGCGAGATGGGCATGTACGCCTCCTACAGTTACCTGGGGCTGGTCGGGCATCCGCGCATTAATGAAGCCGCCAAAAACGCCGTGGACAAATTCGGCACGGGCACCAACGGCGTGCGCATGTTAGCCGGGACGCTTTCCATCCATACCGAGTTGGAAGAAACCATCGCCAGTTTCAAACACGCAGAAGCGGCAACCACCTATTCCTCCGGGTACGCCACCAACCTGACCGTCATCTCCTCCCTGATGGGACGCGGCGATTATGTCTTTTCCGACAAGCTGAACCACGCCTCCATCGTGGACGGTTGTTTGATGTCCGGCGCGGAATTCCGCCGCTTCAAGCACAACGACATGGCACACCTCGAAGGGCTTTTGAAGAATGCCCCGCCGGAAGTCACCAAAATGGTGATCGCCGATTCCGTTTTCAGCATGGACGGCGACATCATTGACCTGCCGGGCATCGTGGCGTTGTGCAAAAAATACAACGCCTGGCTTATGATTGACGAAGCCCATTCGGTCGGCGTGCTTGGCAAGACTGGAACCGGCATCGAAGAACACTTCAACATGTTCGGCTCGATTGACATCAAAATGGGAACCCTGAGCAAGACCATCCCCTCGGTGGGCGGGTATGTGGCGGCAAACAAGGACATCATCACCTATTTGAAACACGCCAGCCGCGCCTACATCTTCTCTGCGGCATTGCCCCCGGCTCAAGCCGCCGCCGCGAACGAAGCCTTCAAAGTCATCCTCGACGAACCCGAACGCATCGAACGCCTGAACGCCAACACCCAGCAATTCATCGGCGGGCTGAAAGGCATGGGCTTCAACACCCTGATGACCGAGACCGCCATCGTCCCCGTGTTGTGCGGAACAGACGATGTTGCCTTCGACCTGACCCGGCGCTGTCAGGAGAAGGATATCTTTGTCCTGCCTGTGGTTTCGCCCGCGGTAGCGGAAGGCATGTCCCGTTTGCGAGCCACCGTCACCGCCGCCCACGAACCGGCGGACATCGAATATGCAATGGATGTGATCTACCAGGCAGGCAGGGAAATGGGGATGGTGAAGTAGGTTGGTAATTGGTAGATTAGTAAATTGGTAATTAGTGATTGGTAATCCGCTTATCTTTGGATGGGCGGATTTTTATTTTAACGTGAATTCGGGATAAGCCTTTGAACCGTCCCGAAGGCTCAATTTTGCCCATACCCTTACCGCCTAAAACCTTCGGGACGTTTATACCGAACTGACGTTTTTTTATGGTCGCCAGGTCATCTTCCAATACTTCAC
>DAOTXI010000275.1:0-1732 GCA_034435475.1 Anaerolineales bacterium | reverse complement strand
GATCACGACATCCTGCGCATCCAACATGCTCTCCCGCCCAGACCAGGAACCGTACAGGATCGGCTCTTGAATCTTCAATCCGGCTTTCAGCATTATCGCTTTCAGGTCTTCGAGGGTGTAGGCAGTGGCGCGTTCGGGCGTGTGCGGGTCCACGGTCAGGCAATCGCCGAGGTCATGCGTAAAATCGTAGACGGAACGCCCCTCCTTCACCAGCCGCTTGTTCTCAGCATTAAGGATGAAGAAACTGACCATTGCCCGCCCCGATGATGGGTCGAGCGTCCGTTTCAACTCGACGAGATAATGTTCCACTTCGGCGCGGCGCATATGGGTAAAGACCGAAGTCGCAAAGGCAAAATCCACAGAGTTGTCTTCGCAGGGGAATCGGTATTCTGCCGCGGAAACCTTCCCGCGCGAGTTGTATTCCTTGTTGTAAATATTTGCGTAATAAAAATTGAAATTGGGTTTCCGCGACGTGATGGCGCGTTGGCACCAGGCGATGGCTTTTTGCGAAATATCGAACCCGTGATACCTGCCGGAGTCCGTCAGATATTTCATCATGGGGATCGCCATGCGGCCCGTCCCGCAGCCAATGTCGAGCACGGTTTCGTTCTCCTTCAAGCCGCCGACCTTGATGAAGTAACCGAGGAAGACTTCGCCGATCCGGTCGAAATCGCCGCCGCCGATGAAATGCAATGAGCGCGGCGGGGTTAGCGGTCCCGCTTTGCCGCTCAGCCTGTCTTTAAGGTCGAGAAACGCAAGATAGCCGTCGCGCATGAAACGGACGAGGGGTCTGGGCAGGAGTTGAAAAAATTTTTCGTACCGACGATACATGAATGAATTCTCCGTTCATTTGTCTGCGAACTACTTCCCCACCATCTCTTTGACCTGTTCCACATACGCCAGAGATTGATGCCGGAAGTAGGTGTTATATAACTCGGCGTAATGACCGTTCTGATCCAATAAACCCTGATGATTTCCTTCTTCGATGATCGCGCCTTTGCGCATCACAACGATCCGATCTGCGGCTTTTACTGTAGAAAGACGATGCGCGATCAGGATGCTGGTCGAATTTTTGAGGATGAGATTCAACGCCTGCTGGATCTGCCACTCGGTGAACGGGTCAATACTGGCGGTCGCCTCGTCGAGGATGAAGATGGCGGGGTTCTGCACGAGGACGCGCATCAACGCCACAAGCTGACGCTGTCCCATTGAGAGGCGGTTGCCGCGTTCGCCCACTTCGGTATGCAGTCCGTTTGGGAGGGCGTCCAGCCATTCGCCGTCGCCGATGCGTTTGGCAAGGCGCAGCATTTCATCCTCCGGCGCGCCGGGCGCGGCATAGCGGATGTTATCGGCGATGGTTCCTGAAAAAAGAAAAGGCACTTGCGAAACGATGCCCAACTGGCGGCGATACTGGGTCAGGTCGAAGGCGCGGATGTCGCGTCCGTCAATGAGCAGGCGTCCTTCCTGGTATTCGTAAAAGCGGGCGATCAACTTCGCAATGGACGATTTGCCCGCGCCGGTATGCCCTACCAGCGCAAGAGTCTCTCCGGGCTGGATGACCAGGTTGAAGTCCGAAAGAACCGGCTCTTTATCCGCATAACGGAAATGCATGTGCTCGAAGAAAATCCCGCCCTTGAGACGCGGCACATCCTGCTTTTCGGTTTGCACCACGTTGGGGTCGGCGTCAATGAGTGCGAAGACGCGTTCGGCGGCGGAAAGCCCGACCTGGATC
>DAOTXI010000274.1:0-12266 GCA_034435475.1 Anaerolineales bacterium | reverse complement strand
GGATAAACCCTCTGCAGGTCTGCGAAACCCGCTTGACTCGTGCCCCCAAGAATTGAGCACGCCAGAAAAATGGATGAGTGCTGCGGCTACTGCTCCTGGTATAGTTTCTTTGTAATTTCTGATATCCATGCGCCTAAGAGCCGATCTAACCCTTTTTGCCATTTCCATCATTTGGGGTTCCGCCTTCGTTGCCCAACGAGTCGCCGGGCAGGTGGGCGGCGTGTACATCTTTAATGGAGTGCGGTATTTGCTCGCCGCGCTGGTTGTGCTGCCCTTTGCCTATCGCGCCTTTCGTTCGTCCAACCCGTCGCGCAAAATTCCATCGGATCAACACAAGTGGATGCTGATTGCCGGGTTCTTTCTGTTTATCGGCAGCGCCTTGCAACAGGCGGGCGTGAAGTATACAACCGCCGGGAACGCCGGATTCATTACCAGCTTGTATGTTGTGTTCATTCCCATCCTGCTTTTCCTTTTCTTCGGCGAAAAGCCGCATTGGGTTTTCATCCTTGCCGTTTTGGTAGCCATGACGGGCGCGTTCCTGCTTTCGACCGGCGGCAGTTTCGAAATCCGCTTTGGCGACCTGCTCGAAGTCATCGGCGCGTTTTTTTGGGCATTCCATGTCATCATCCTTGGCAAGTATGCAAATAAATTTGAATCGATGTCTTTCTCCGTGGGTCAACTTGCGGTCTGCGGAATCTTGAACCTGCTCCTCGGTCTTGGGGTCGAGCCGATGCCTGTTTTCGATGGACCGTTTCTTTTTGCCATCGGTTATACGGCGATCCTGTCGCTTGGTTTGTGTTACACGCTTCAGATTTGGGCGCAAAAACATTCCCCGCCCGCCGATGCCGCTCTCATCCTCGGACTCGAATCCGTCTTTGCCGTGCTTTCCGGCTGGCTGATCCTCGGCGAAAGACTTGCGCCCCTTCAAGTCATTGGCGCGGTGATGATCTTCTCTGCGGTCATCCTCTCCCAATTCAAGGAATGGACATCAGGCAAGATTGACCCCGACCATCTGGTTGAGGGACGATAATCCGCCCATGAGTTTTCAGCCCCCATCGAAATCCCTGACGACCCGCGACTATATTTTCATCGCCGTCCTGCTGGCGGTCTTTGTTGCCGTTTCTGTAGGCTTGGTCTATCTCAACCTCTCCCTTCCGGCGGGCGGCGGCGAATTTCTTCGTCATTGGGTGGGCGTCCGTTCGTATGCGTTCGAACGCATTGACCCCTACACAACCAACGTCCCCGAGACAGTGCAAAGATTGGTTTATGGGAATTCAGCCTCAGCCGGGGATGAACCCTACATCCTTGATACGCCCTTTCATCTTCTCCTCCTCTATTTTCCTTTCGCGCTTCTTCCCGACCCGATGCTTGCCCGGGCGATATATACCATGATCCTCGAGTGGGCTTTGCTCGCTCTCGCCCTCTTCAGCCTGCGCCTAACCGAATGGAACGTTCCACGCTGGTTCTACGTTTTATTCTTTCTTTTCTGCGTTTTCAATTTCTATTCCTTTCAAGCCCTGACAGACGCCACTCCCGCCCTGTTGCTCGGTTTGACCTACGCGGGCATTTTGCTCGCCCTGCAAAATGAAGCGGATGAACTCGCCGGAGCGTTGGCGGTCGCTTCGACCTATTATTGGGAGGCTGGACTTCCCTTCCTCCTGTTAATGGCTTGGTACTGCTACCGGACAAATCGCGTCCGCGTGCTGGCGGGCTTTGTCATGTTTGGTTTTGTTCTGCTGGCTGTTTCATTTCTGCTCTATCCCGGCTGGGTCATCCCCGCCCTGCGAGCCGGGATGAACGACTTCCGCGCCGAGTATGGCTACTCTCTGTTTTCCGTTTTTCGCCAATTCCTGCCTTCATTTGGGAATCTCATCGCATGGACGGTGATCGTCGCCTTTGTCGTCATCCTTGGCTATGAATGGAATGCAAGCCTGCGGGCTGACTCGCGCCGGCTGTATTGGGCGGCTTGACTCACCCTTGCCGTGACTCCGCTTTTGGGCTTTCGCTCCGGTATTGAAAACCTGGCATTGCTCATCCTTCCTATTGCGCTGATTTTATCTGTTGCTCATGACCGCTGGAAGCGCATCGGATCGCTGTTGATCGGGCTTCTCCTTGTTTTATTGTTCGCCGTTCCGTGGGCTGTTTATCTTTCCTTTCCTTCGCAGTACCAAGCCCTGACCGGTGAAATTTTATTCCTCTTCCTTCCGGTTTTCACAGTCATTGGTTTATACTGGATTCGCTGGTGGGCAATCCGCCCTCCCCGCGTCTGGGCAGACTCAGTATCCAACCGCTCCTAATCAATTACCACTCACTATTCACTATTCACCACCCTCCCCCATGCCCCGCCGAACCTACTTCATCCTTTTTATCCTCGCCCTTATCATTCAAATTGCTGTCAGCCGCCTGCAATCCATCCCCGGCTACCTCGACGCGGACTACTATTATATGGGCGGCGTTCAACTTGCCAAAGGCGAAGGCTTCAACGAACCATACCTGTGGAATTATCTCGACGACCCCGCCGGAATTCCACATCCCTCGCATGGCTATTGGTTTCCGCTGGCATCCATCGTCTCCGCGCTTGGCATGTGGCTTACAGGGAGCATCAACTACGAATCCGGTCGTGTCTTCTTTATTCTGATCGCCGCCTTTGTTCCACCGCTTGCCGCGGCTTTATCGTACCGCTTCTTTAATAACCCTACCCTTGCCTGGGTTTCTGGTTTGCTTGCGCTCTTTCCCGTCTTTCATCTTCCCTTTCTGCCCGTCCCCGACAACTACGGTATCTACATGCTTGCAGGAGGACTCCTCTTTTATATCGCCGACCGTCCCCGCCCGTGGTTTTGGATGGGACTGCTGGCAGGCACCCTTTCGCTGGCAAGGAGCGATGGTCTGCTTTGGCTGGCGTTGACTTTTCTTTTCATCCTGTGGCGTGTCCGCGATGAAAAATTATCCTTCGCGGCTCTTGTCCAATTTGGCGTTATTGCGTTTTTGGGTTTCATCATCGTTATGGGACCCTGGTATGCCCGCAACCTGAGCGTATTCGGCGCCATCATGTCTCCCGCCGGGAGCCGCGCTTTTTGGCTTACCACCTACGATGAAACTTTTATCTACCCCGCCTCCAAATTGAATATCGACTCATGGCTGGGGAGCGGCTGGGATGCGATTCTCAAAGTCCGCTGGTGGTCGTTCACGACCAACCTCCAATCGGTCATTGCGGCGCAGGGGCATCTCATCCTGTTTCCGTTCATCGTAATTGGCATGATTCAACTTAAAAAAGACCGCCGTGTGCAGTTGGGCTTCGTAGCATGGACGATCCTGTTCCTGGTCATGACCTTTATCTTCCCATTCGCGGGCGCGCGCGGAAGTTTCTTCCATTCTGCCGCCGCTCTGCAGCCCCTGTTCTGGGCGCTCGCTCCCTTTGGGTTGGAACACGCAGTTGCCTGGGCGAGGAAAAAGAACCGGTTCACTGACCATGCCTACGTCGTGTTCCGAATCGCGTTGATCCAGATCGTCATCCTTCTTTCGGGCTGGGTTGTCTGGGTGCGTGTCATCCAGGAAGGATGGGACGAGGGCGAGTTGGACTACCCTGCAGTCGAGCAATTCCTTGTCGAACACGGAGCGCAGGCGGATGAAACTGTCTTCGCTTTGAGCGCCCCCGGCTATACCATGATGACGGGTCGCAGCGCGTATACCCAGCCGTATGGCAGTCCCGATACCCTGCTCGAAGTTGCTGAACGATACGATATTGGATATTTCATATTCCAACCCGAGGGGCGGGTCGCCCCGTTGCTGAGTTTGTACGATAACCCCGAAAGCGATTCCCGTTTCATATATTTGGGTGAGGTGAATGAAATACGCATTTTTAGACTTCCTTAAACCATTAACCCGCCGCGACATAACCATCATTGCAGGTTTTACTTTGATCGGCGGTTTCCTCTATCTCGCCGCCTGCGCTGTGGTTTTCAAGATCGGCTTCCCGCTCGACGACACCTGGATCCACCTCACCTTTGCGCGCACCCTTGCCGAGCATGGCGAGTGGGCATTTCGTCCCGGCATTCCTTCGGCTGGCTCGACCTCTCCATTATGGTCGGCGCTTCTTTCCATTGGTTTCTTTATCGGTCTGGAACCCTACATTTGGACCTACCTGCTCGGGCTTCTGACCTTGTTTGCCCTGGGCGTTCTCTGCGAACTGACTGCGCGGCGTATGCTCTCTTCTTATATTCCGCGCTTTCCCTGGGTCGGCGTTTTCATCGTCCTTGAGTGGCATCTACTTTGGGCGGCGATGTCTGGGATGGAAACCCTGCTCCATGCCTTGATCGCCGCTGTAGTCCTCTCTGCCTTGATGCTGGACTCGCGCCGCTTTCTCAGCCTCGGCTTGATCGTCGGAGTCAGTGTCTGGGTGCGTCCCGACGGTTTGACTCTGCTCGGTCCGCTCGTGTTGGCGATTCTGCTGTCCAATGTCGATTCATCCTCCCGCATGCGCGGATTGATGCGCGCCTTCATTGGGTTCGGATCGGTTTTTCTTTTTTATCTACTGTTCAATTTGTTGATTGGCGACACACCCATGCCGAACACGTTTTATGCCAAACAAGCCGAGTATGCCGGGTGGCAGCAACAAACGATCTTCAAACGTCTGGGCGACCTGTCTCTTCAATTGTTCGCGGGGCCCTATCTGTTTCTTGTAATTGGCTCTGTTGTTTGGGCGATCCGTTCGGTACGCATCCGCGCCTGGGGAAGTTTACTCGCGCTGACCTGGGCGGTCGGATACATGCTTTTATATATCCTGCGACTCCCCGTCTACCAACATGGACGGTACATAATGCCAGCCATGCCCGTTCTTTTCCTGATGGGGCTGCTTGCCATGTCTGAGTTCTCGCAATCGCGGAGGTTTGGGCGTTATCAGTGGTTTGTCAACACACTCTGGCAGGCTGGGGTGGGCGTGATGAGCTTCCTGTTCCTATTCCTTGGCGCCTACACCTACGCACAGGATGTCGCTTTCATCGAGCAGGAAATGGTCATCCCGGCAAAATGGGTGGCGGAGAATATCCCCGCGGGCGATGTGATAGCCGCGCATGATATTGGCGCGTTGGGGTATTTCGACTCCCACCCGATCATTGACCTGGCAGGGCTGGTCTCGCCGGAGGTCATCCCATTCATGCGCGATCAGGCACGATTGGCGCAGCATCTCGACGCGCAGGGCGCGGATTATCTGATCGCCTTCTCGACTTTATATGAAGAAATGGCAGCAGGGCGAGAGGTTGTCTTCGTTGCAAGCGGTTATGAGTCCGACCAGGAGGATTTCGCTCCCATGACAATTTACCGTTGGAAGTGAGAGAATGGGTTAAAATATGCTGCATCGTATGATAAAACCAAAGGAAAGAGAGACCGGGACTGATATGAATCAGATCACCTTGCTAGTCGTTGACGACCATCCCCTCTTCCGTCAGGGCGTGGTGGATGCTTTATCACTGGAATCCGATATGAGGATTATTGCCCAGTCTGCCGCCGGAGACGAGGCGTTAGAACTCATCCGCTCGAAGAAACCGAATGTCGCCATTTTGGACGTCAACCTTCCTGGCATGAACGGGCAGCAGATCACACATCAGGCTTCGCAGGATAAGACTGGGACGCGCATCATCCTCATGACCGGTTACGACGATATTGAGCAGGCGATCCATGCCGCGCTGGCGGGTGCGCATGGGTATTGTTCCAAAGATATCGAACCGCAAAACCTCTCCCGTATCATCCGCGAAGTTGCGGAAGGGAAATATGTCTTCGCCAACAATGTCTTCACCCGCCGCGAACTCGAATTATGGATCGAGGAAAGCATGGAGGGCGCGCGCCGCTCCTACAGCGAACCGGGAACGCCTTTCCATCCTCTTTCCGACCGTGAAATGGAAGTCCTCGGCTGTGTGGTGCGGGGGATGAGCAACAAGGAAATCGCAACGCTGCTCGGAATCAGCCATCAGACCGTCAAGAACCACGTCACGGCGATTCTGCGCAAATTTGGCGTGGAAGATCGCACCCAGGCAGTTGTTTATGCCTTGAAGCGCGGATGGGTTACCTTGCGCGATACCGATATCCGCGCCTAGGAGCTGTTCATGCCCGAAGAGACTGTTGATTTCAAGAACGAACTGGATGAAACCCAGCGAGCCCTGCGCGAAGTAACTTTGATGATGGAACAAAGCCAGGGCGAACTTTCCAAATTGGCTCAAAGAAACACTGCCATTACTTCCCATTTGCAGCAGGTTGTCAAGCAGGAAGGGGCGGTCGAAGAGATCAGAATGGCGTACGACTCCGCTCTCGACGCCCAGCAAAGGCTGCTGGTGATGCGCGGGCAGTTGGATAAATTGCAAAATGACAAATCTCACCTGGAGAAATACAAGGTGGCGCTGGAGAAATTGACCTCTTCGGGCGGCAGCGATCCCGCCGCGATGAGCGGAGCGTCATCCAAGGATTCGATGAGTGGTATTGAGATGATCGTCAATGCGCAGGAGGCGGAACGTCAGCGCCTTTCACGTCAAATGCACGACGGCCCCGCCCAGGCGCTTTCCAACTTTATCCTCCAAACCGAGATCGCCATGCGTTTGTTGGATGTGGACCCCATTCAGGCAAAAGAGGAACTGGCGAATCTCAAGACCTCGGCAATGGGTACCTTTCAAAAGGTGCGTGGATTTATCTTCGAGTTGCGCCCCATGATGCTTGATGACCTGGGGCTGGTGCCAACCCTGAGAAAGTACGCCGATGCTTTCAAGGAACAAACCGGCATGGATGTCAGTGTAACCGTCTCTGGGAATGAACGCCGCCTGGAATCGTATCTGGAGGTCATGATCTTCAGGGCGGTGCAGGAATTGCTCGGGAACGCTTCACGCCACAGCCAGGCAACGATGGTGAAAATTCACCTTGATCTCGGCGCAGATATTCTGCGGGTCACAGTGGACGACAACGGACGGGGCTTCGACCCCGAATCTTTGAGAGAATCGAACAACCTCGGGTTGAAATTGATTCAGGAGCGCGCTGAAATGCTGGGTGGAAAATTCGAAATAGACAGCGTGGTGGGGTCCGGCGCCAAGATTTCATTTTCGGTGCAGGCAAGAATTTAAACGGACTTGCGCAAAATGTTCTTTTCATCCGCCAATCCCTTAAAAATTCGCGCAGATTGGCATAGATTAGTGGGTTCGGTTAGGGGTTTTGTGTAAGTCCAATTTAATCTAATTTGACTAACAATCTTGTTAGGAGCATGGCGAATTCAAGCCAATGGTCTTCCGCCAGCATTCTTTGGGTGTTTTTCTTGTATAATTACGCGTTGTTGAGTTCTGTAATCTATGCGGAACTCGCCGAGAGGAGATTCTTATGCGTCGTGCCCGCACACTGATTTTGGTGCTTTTGATCGTCATTATCGCCCTTGTGGTTGGCTTTGTGTTGCTACGCCAGATTTTTACGCCACAGGAAGATACTAATCAGGTTGCCCTTGTCGAAGTCTACTTTGCTGCTCAAAATATTCCGCAGGGAGGCAGAATCACCGAGGACGTGCTTTCGACCTTGAGTATCCCCCAGGAAAATGTCGTATCGGTCATGTACACAAAGGATGAACTGCCCTTCCTCGTGGATAAATTCGCCAGAGTCCCCCTTGACCAGGGCGTGGTTATTACCGAGACCATGGTTGGAGACTCGTCCGCGGCCGTCGCAATTCCCGGACCGGAATGGGCGGCTCTCATCCCGCCTGGAATGATTGCCATGTCCGTGCCGATTGACCGCCTTGGCACTTCTGGGTACGCCGTGAACAATGGCGCGCATGTCAATGTTAATGTCTGTCTGCTCTTCGTGGATGTGGACCCCTCTTACCAGACCATCCTCCCGAACCTAACCGCCATTTTGACAGGAACCGGTTTGGGCGGTATTCTCCAGGGCGCGGACGAAACAGGGTTCTCGACCCAGGGATTGCCCATCCTCTCCCTCGGCGTGGTTTCTTCCGGCGCGGCTCAGGGGCGGCTCGAACTTGATCCCTCTGTCCAGCAACCGTATTACCTGATCCCGTCTGAAGCACAGCGTCCGCGCACAGTTTGCCAAACCCTTCTTCAAGACGTGGTCGTTTTGCGGCTTGGTGATTTCCCACTGACCGGAACCACTGTTGTGACCGAAGACCCGGCGCAAGACCCCAATGCCCAACAGGCTGCTCCTGTCAAACCAGACCTTGTAACACTGATTGTGACCCCGCAGGATTCTGTGACGCTCTCTTATCTGGTTTATACCAACGCAAAGATTTCCCTTGCATTAAGAAATCCAAGCGATCAATCGCGGCTTGCAACCGAAGCCTCCACGCTTCAATTCCTCCTGAGTCAATACAATATCCCCGTTCCGGCGAAACTGCCCTACAGCCTGCACCCGGCTCTGACATCGCTGGTATCGCCGATCTTGACAAACGATATTCCGCAACCCGAGCAATAAAAAAAATAATGACTGAAAGTTTCCGACATGGCTGCTAAGATACGCGTTCTTATTGTTGACGATATTGCCGAAACCCGCGAAAACGTCCGCAAGTTATTGCAATTCGAATCGGACATAGAGGTTGTTGGCACTGCGCGAACTGGGCGCGAAGGCATACAACTTTCCGTTGAGGTTAACCCGGATGTCGTTCTGATGGACATCAACATGCCGGATGTTGACGGGATCACTGCTACAGAGACGATCCGTGCCCAATCTCCGCATATTCAGGTCGTCATCCTGTCGGTTCAAAGCGACCAGAATTATATGCGCCGGGCCATGCTTGCCGGGGCGCGTGACTTTCTGACAAAACCCCCGATGGGCGACGAGCTTATCTCTGCCATTAAACGGGCAGGGGAAATGGCCCATGTCGAACGTGAGAAGGGGGCAAAACAGCAAATGTCCATGTCTGCGGCCGGCGGGGTGGGGGGCTTTGGTGGATACCAGCAGGCCACGCGCGGCAAGATCATCCTTGTTTACAGCCCCAAGGGCGGAACAGGATGCACTACCATTGCAGTCAATCTTGCAATTGCCTTGAATAATGAAGATACCCGCTCGGTTCTGGTTGACGGTAATTTGCAGTTTGGCGACGTCGCAATCTTTGTGAACGAACAGGGAAAGAATACCATCGTTGATATTGCGCCCCGGGTGGATGATCTTGATGGTGAGATCGTGGATGATATTTTGATCAAACATGAGGCGTCGGGTATCCGCATCCTTGCTGCGCCGCAACGTCCTGAAATGGCTGAAAAAGTCTCGCCCGATCAGTTCGTGAAAGTCCTGCAATTCATGCAGAGTATTTATTCCTATGTCATCATTGACACTTCATCTATCTTGACCGAGGTCATTCTTTCGGCGATTGATATGAGCGATGTTGTGGTTTTGATTACCACCCAGGAGATTCCGGCGATCAAAAATTCACGTCTGATCCTGGACCTTTTGAATACAATGGGTGTTGGAAAAGAGCGCGTTATCTTTGCAATGAATCGTTATGATCGGCGGTTTGCCATTACGCCTGAACGGGTGGGTGAAAACTTGAAACACGAGATTGCTGTGGCGATCCCGTTGGATGAAAAGACGGCGATCAATGCAGTTAATCGCGGCGTACCCTTTATGCTGGATAACAAGTCCCAACCGATCGGAAAGGGAATTTACTCGCTTGCAGAAACCGTTCGCGCGCGCCTGATCTCTCTTGAAAATGAGAGCGAAGGTTCGGCGGTAAAACGGTAAGGAGATAGAGCATGTCTTTATTGAGACGTATCGAACAGGGACAGGGAGGACAGCCGGCTCAGAATGCGCCCGCTTCCCCGGCGTCAAAGCCCGGGGGCGACCAGGGATCTTCCGGTGGGGGGGGAGGCGACTCTTCCCGCCTGTCTTCGCTTCAAGCCAGACGAGTTAGCGCGCCCATTACAACCCCCCAGGCAGGGTCTTATTTCGACCTCAAAACCAGGGTGCAAAATAAACTTCTTGCCGAAATTGACCCGTCCATGGATGTTTCAAGGACAGATGAAGTCCGGCGTACCATCCAAAATCTTTTTGAACAGATACTGACGGAAGAGAATATCGTTCTTTCACGCCCGGAACGCGCGCGGCTGTTCGAGCAGATTTCCGCTGAAATTCTCGGCTTTGGTCCCCTGCAATCGCTGCTTGAAGATGACACCATTACTGAAATCATGGTGAATGGTCCGAAGAATGTCTATATTGAGCGCAAAGGCAAGGTGCATCGCGTTCCAATCACGTTCGAAAATAACGATCACGTTATGCGCATCATTGACCGTATCGTTGCCCCGCTTGGTCGCCGCATTGACGAATCGAGCCCGTATGTGGATGCCCGCCTGCCAGACGGTTCCCGTGTGAATGCCGTTATTCCTCCCATTTCACTGGTGGGACCGGTATTGACCATTCGTAAGTTTTCCAAAAATCCCATCACGGTTGATCAGATGGTTCAATTCGGTTCAATCAGCCCGGAATCTGTGCAGTTCCTCAAGGCTTGTGTCGAAGCGCGTCTGAATATTTTGATATCCGGCGGTACAGGCTCTGGCAAGACGACTCTTTTGAACGTGCTCTCAGGCTTTATCCCTGGTGACGAACGCATTATCACCATTGAGAATGCGGCGGAGTTGCAGTTGCGTCAGGAACATGTTGTGACTCTTGAGTCTCGCCCGCCCAATATCGAAGGGCGCGGTGAGATCACCATTCGTGACCTTGTTATTAATGCCCTGCGTATGCGCCCGGAACGCATCATCGTTGGTGAATGTCGCGGCGGTGAGACGTTGGATATGTTACAGGCAATGAACACTGGTCACGACGGTTCAATGACCACCGCGCACGCCAACTCGCCCCGCGATGCCCTTTCCCGTATCGAAACCATGTGTCTGATGGCAGGCATGGATTTACCCATCCGGGCGATCCGTGAACAGGTTGCGAGCGCGGTGGATGTCATTTGCCAACAGGCGCGTATGCGCGATGGTACCCGCAAAGTGACCACCATTGCTGAAGTGAGCGGAATGGAAGGCGATGTGATTACCATGACCGATATCTTTGTCTTCGAACAAACCGGAACGGAGAATGGCCGAATTGTCGGTCGCCTGCGCCCAACCGGGTTGCGCCCGAAATTCATGGACAAGATCGAAGCGGCGGGCATCCATTTGCCCCCCTCCATATTTGGTATTGGTGAACGTAGGCGGTATTAACCGCATGATTGCGCACATCAGACCTGAGGAAATAATTCAATGAACTGGGTAATCGTCGGCGGCGGAATTGGACTGATCATTCTATTGGTCATCGGTTTGATCGCTTCTCTGAACAGTGAGCGCAACCTTGTCGAAGAGCGCCTCAGCCAGTACTTGGAGGATAACGACCAGAAGGAAATAGACAGGGAAGCCCAAAAGTATGTCATTACCAATTGGGTTTCCAAGCGCGTCGAAAAGACCCCGTTTGGCGGGCGTATTGCCCGGGAACTTGCCAGGGCGGATATAAAGTTCAAGGCGGCAGAATACATTGTTTTGATCGTACTTAGCATCCTGTTCTTTGGGCTGACAGCGTGGTTTTTCGGCAACCAACATTGGATCTCGGCGACAATTGGACTGGTATTCGGAGCGATTGCTCCCCGCATGTACGTCAAATCACAGCAAAGAAAGCGGCTTCAAAAATTCAACGACCAGTTGCCCGACATGTTGAACCTGATGGTGAACGGTTTGCGGGCGGGGTATTCCACCATGCAGGCGTTGGAGGCGATCAGCAAGGAATTGCCACCGCCCATTAACGACGAGTTTCGGCGTGTTGTGCAGGAGTTGCAGATCGGCATTCCGATGGAAACGGCGCTTGAAAACCTGTTGCGCCGTATTCCAAGCGACGACCTGGATTTTGTAGTGACTGCCATCAACGTTCAACGCGAGGTCGGCGGTAATCTCTCGGAAATCCTCGATAACATCTCCTTTACCATTCGTGAACGCATCCGTATTAAGGGCGAGATTCGCGTGTTGACGGCTCAGGTGCGCACATCGGGAACGGTGCTTTCCTTCATTCCCTTTGGGTTGACCCTGGTTCTTTGGTTCCTTAACCCGGAATATCTTATGTCCATTACTGCCAAGGGAAATTTGTGCGCCGGGATCATCATCTGTATTGTGCTAGGTTTGATCGGTTCAGGTTATTTTGTCATGATGCGCATTGCCGATATTGAGGTGTAATTATGGAAAATTTGGGAATTATCATTGGAGGTGTTGTCCTGGTGGCGCTGGTCGGCGGGATTGTTTTCGTCGTCGTAATCGGCGCCCGTCTTGCCC
>DAOTXI010000273.1:0-2056 GCA_034435475.1 Anaerolineales bacterium | reverse complement strand
GGTTTATTGACAGGGAATCAAAACCGTCCGCGACTGTTCGAATAGTTCGCGGACGGCTCTTCAATAACAATGTTGCAATGGGCGCGTTTCTACCAATGCCCTTGTTACAAATAATAGGTCATCCTCTGCAAATGGGTCGAGGGATCGATGTACTGAACTTTTACCTGGTTCGGCACATTCAAATTGATCGGCGCATAATTCAATATTGCCCTGATCCCCGCCTGTGTCAATTGGTCAGCCACCGATTGGGCAGTGGCGGCGGGCACAGCCAGCATCGCGATCTTAACCCCCAGCGCCTTCACGCGCTCGATCATCTCATCGGTGTCTTCCACTTTGAATCCTCCCATGCTCTGACCCACCTTCGACTTGTCGCTATCGAAAATGGCGACGACATGAAAGCCCCGGTCGCGGAAGCCCTGGTAATTGGCAATGGCGCGTCCGACATCCCCGGCGCCTACCACAACCACATCCCAGATGCGGTCCACCTTTAATATCTCGCGCAGTTTATCAATCAGATATTCGATGGAATACCCCGTGCCCTGTTTTCCAAACTCGCCGAATTGCGAAATATCCTTGCGGATCTGCGCCGCAGAAATACCCACATGCTCACCCAGTTCCTGCGATGACGTAGTTCTCAACCCCATATCTGCCATGCGCTGAAGAGCTCGCAGATATACGGGCAGCCTTCCAATGATGATGTCCGGTATCTTTCTCGCGTTCATGGGCCCTCGCCGTAATGAGATTGGACAACTATACCAAAAAAATGTGTTTTGTACAATTCGGTACAAATACGTCACAAACGGTTTGCACCCCTGCCAAAGAATCTCAAGGAGAGGCGGATATTTTGATTTTGTAGCCTGCGAGGTCTGAAAGCGGCGTGATTCTGATGGAATATATCCGCCCCGGCTCGACCGCGATGGTTTGAACCTCTCCACAGCCAACCGACACGGCGGGCGCGTTGGGAAATTCCGCCTGAGCGCTTCCCGACTCGCAGGTAAGTTGAATAATTAATTCTGGAAATGCGGATGAAAACCCGACCCAATCTTCACTGTCGCTAGCCGTCGAAACTTCACCACGAAACAATATCGAACGGGCAGAGTCGGCCGCAAGCGAGAACAACCCAAGCGGCGCATCCGCCGAATCGCCTTCTGCAATAATGCTTACAGGGGTTGGCGCAATGGGAGGTTCCACCTCGACTGATTGCTCCAACGCATCGGTCACAGGCAACGCATCGAGCCCCTCCGCTTCCAGATACTCGGCTGCCACCCAGCCAAGCCCATCTGCGGCGGGAGGAAATCGAATCCGCAGCCACTCTCCCGAAGAATCTTTTTCGAGGATTTCCACAATGTCATATTGATTCAACAAACCGAGGGAATCGAAGTCCTTGCCCGGTCTGCTGCGCACGTTGACTCCCCTCAAAACCGCGCCTCTCACCCCGGACCCGGAACCTGTCTCCGCGCCCAAGGTCGGAATCTCCGCTGAGGCTTGCACATACTCCGCCCGCACCCAGCCCATTTTCCCATCATACAGGATGCGCGCCCAATAGCCAAAAGACTCCCGTCCCTCGACTTGAATCGCAGTGAAGGGAGGAATCGTCCCAAGCGACGCGCTTGCCGTGGACGGTTCCGCCCGCAGGTTGACTTCGCTCGTCGTCGTGGCGGGGACCGGTTCAATCGTCGGCGCGGAGGTGGGCGGCAGGGGAGTGGCAGACTCGGCTGGGGTTGAAGTCGAGGGCAGGGTGGCTGTGACAAACTCCGGCGTGGGAAGAACCGGGGTGAGGGGAGGCGTCACACAGCCTGTGGCGGAGAATAAAATCACAGACCAGAGTAAAAATCCTTTTTGCATGTCCCAATAATTGTATCGCATGGGAATATCCAATGTCGGGAGACGTTGGACTCCGAAAAAAAACAGACCTTCATCAGGTCTGTTTTCATGGCGCCCCCGCGCAGACTCGAACTGCGCTCTTCGGCTCCGGAGGCCGACACTCTGTCCACTGAGCTACGGGGGCGGACGAGGAAAATTTTACCATAGGCATAAAACAGGCTGACGGTCGAAC
>DAOTXI010000272.1:0-2167 GCA_034435475.1 Anaerolineales bacterium | reverse complement strand
ACCCAATAATGCGTGACAAGGCGAAACTCGCGCGGCGCGGACCAATCCAACAGCACCCCGCGTTTTTTCATTTCAGCGATGATCTCATCCTCGGTCAACCTGACATGATCCGCCAGTTTGAAATACACCATGTTGGAGGAAGGCTTCGCTTCGACTCTTAAACCCGGAACCTGATTCAGCGCTTCATACAGTTTTTCCGCCCGGGCATGGTCCAGCTTAAGCCGCGCCGTCATCTTTTCGATGGACAGCAGACCCGCCGCCGCCAGCACCCCGACCTGGCGCATTCCCCCTCCCAACATCTTTCGCAAGCGGAATGCCTTATCAATAAATTCATTCGTCCCGGCGATCATCGAACCAACCGGCGACGCCAGCCCCTTGCTCAAACAAAACATGACCGAATCCGCGGGCGCGACAAGTTCCTTCACGTCCACATCCAAAGCCACCGCCGCGTTGAAGATGCGCGCCCCGTCAATGTGGAATTTCAATCCGTTCTCGCGGGCAAGCGAACCGACCTGATTTGTATAATCCACCGTTAACGGAATGCCGCCACAGACGTTTTGCGTATTCTCGATGCAGACCAGCCGCGTGATCGCGCGATGCTGATCGTCGGGTTGAATCGCATCCCGGATGTCTTCGAGCCGCAGGGTCCCATCTTTTTGATTCGGCACGGGGTGCGGATACGCACCGCCCAGCGCCGCCATGCCTCCCGCCTCGTTCAAATAGATGTGCGACTTCTCCCCGCAAATGACTTCCTCCCCGCGCGCGCAATGCGCCATGATGGCGATCAGATTCCCCATCGTGCCCGAAGGAACGAACAACGATGCCTGCTTGCCAAGCATTTGCGCGGCTTTCTCCTGTAATGTATTCACCGTCGGGTCGTCGCCATAGACGTCATCCCCCACCTCCGCCTCCGCCATCGCTTCGCGCATCTCCGGTGTGGGTTTGGTGACGGTATCGGAACGCAGGTCAACAAAGTTCATGATTATCTCCATGTCAAGTAGGTCAGGCTGTTAGCCCGCCATTAAAGATGTCAGGCTTAAAGCCTGACCTACAAAATTACTCATACCTCTTCACTTCCTCCAAAACAGCCCTTAACTCTTCAGGCAATTTCGCCTCAAAGGTTCGCGGGTGGGTTTCACCGGGAAGGATGATTTTCAACCGAAACGCATGTAAAAAATGCCTGTCAATTGTCGCAGTAGCCGTCCGCTTTCCATAGACAGCATCGCCCACGATCGGACACCCCAAAAACTGACAATGCAAGCGGATCTGGTGAGTCCGCCCGGTAAGGGGATGAAATTCCAACAAAGTGTGATGCTTGAAAGATTCCAGTGTCTTATATTCGCTGACCGCCTCGCGTCCCTTGCCCGGCTGGAGGATCGCCATCTTTTTGCGGTGACTTGGGTCGCGCCCGATGGGAGCCTCCACGCGCCCGGCGGGAGTTGGGGGTTTGCCATCTACAAGCGCAAGGTAGGTCTTCTCCACCTTCCGCAAACGGAACTGGTCTTGCAGCCAGTTGTGGGCACGTTCGTTCTTCGCAAGCACGATCAAGCCTGATGTTTCCTTATCGAGCCGATGCACCAAGCCGGGACGTTCCTCCCCGCCGATGCCTTCCAGGTCCGGGTCGTAGCCCAGAACAGCATTGACCAGCGTCCCAGAATAATGCCCCGTCGCCGGGTGGACGACCATCCCCGCCGGTTTGTTGACCACGATCAGATCGTCATTCTCGAAAATAATATCGAGCGGAATATCCTCCGCGACCAAACCGCTCGGCATGGGCGGCGGGATGCGCACTTCGATATCGTCGCCGTCCTCGATGACCTGCCCGGCTTTCTTTGCCGCCGCGCCGTTGACGGTGACAAAGCCATCCGCGATCAAGCCTTGAATCCGCGCGCGTGAAAACTCCGGCAGATTGGAAACGAGGAATTTATCCAGCCGGTCCGGGTTCCGCTCGTCGAAATGAAATTTTTCCACCCGCTCCGTCATGGGTTGCCTTCATCCTGCGGCTTTTTGTCAGCCGCCGACTCTTTTCGTTCCTGAAGCCAGAAAAGGATCAGCAGCATCGCCACGCTGACATTGATGCTCGCATCGGCAATATTGAAGATATAAAACGTGCCGACCGAAATGAAGTCCGTCACCGCGCCGAAGAGCAGACGATCAATCAGGTTGC
>DAOTXI010000271.1:0-1940 GCA_034435475.1 Anaerolineales bacterium | reverse complement strand
CCAGAGTTCCTTCTGGAATTCCATGATTGCCATTCGTCTGCAAGTGGACTTTCGCCACCGATCCACGCATTTTGATGGAATGGGTGTGCCAGACGAATTCGGGCGGCAGGTCTTGCGCGCCGACAAGTTTGAGCAATGTGTGCTTTGGGTCTGCGGCAGAGAAGATTCGATTCGCAGAAATTTCTTCGCCGTTGGTCAGCACAACACCCTTTGCCACCTGGTTTTCCACCCGGATATTCGTTACTTCTACCTCGGTTCTAATTTCACCGCCAAAGGCTTTGACAGCACTCGCCAAGGCAGTTGTGATCTCACCCGCTTTGCCAACATTCTTGTGAGCCAGCCCGCCGCGATTCATCCAGTTGTGGATGAGAGTATAGCCTGTACCTGCACCCATTGGTCCGAGGGTGGAGCCGTGAATGGCAACAGCGCAAATCGCGGCTTTGACAACCTCAGACTCGAAGTATTCTTCCACGAGTTCCTGTGCGGTCATCGGCAGGGCGCGGATGAAGTTGAGCATGTCCTTTCGCCCAGCGAGTTTCAATTCGAGACCGAGTTCGAGCAAGCCATAGCCTTCGCGGATGCCGAAGTTCATCGGCAGGCGCGGCATGATGGTGGCATAGGCGGTGTCGAGGATGCTCGCACATTTATCCATGAAGCGGACGAATTCAGGGAAGCGCGCCGCGTCTTTTTCGGAGAATTTCTTTATTGATTCAGCCGTCTTGATGGGGTCTACATCGATCACAAGATGATCTTCGTAGGTCACGCTTGAAGCGTGACCTACAGGCTGAAGCGAAATAAAAGGCTGATGGACAGAATCAACTGAAAGTCCGTGAGAGGCGAGTTTCAGGTCTTTGATAATGTCTGGGCGGAGAGTCCCGCCGGTGTGGAGAGAGTCCACGGAGAAGCCATCCCCAAAAGATTCTGTGACTAAAGAACCGCCGATGATAGAACGGCGTTCGAGGACCAAAACTTTTTTGCCTTGCTTGGCGAGATAGGCGGCAGCGACAAGTCCATTGTGCCCCGCGCCGATGATGATGTTGTCGTAGTGGCTCATAGCATACCGTCCTTGAGAATTTCCTTCGCCGCCAACATGCCGGGCGCGCCCATCACGCCGCCGCCGGGGTGTGCGCCGCTCGCGCCGAAGTAGTAGCCTTTGAGCGGGGTGCGGAAGTCTGCCCATTGCGGGGTAGGACGCAGGAAGAAAATTTGATGCAGCAGTAGTTCGCCGTGGAAGATGTTACCGCCGGTGATGCCCGCGATGCGTTCGATGTCTTTCGGCGAGATGACTTGCATACCCACGATGCACTCGCGGATATTCGGCGCGTATTGTTCGATGGTGGCAATGACCGCTTCGCCGAGTTCGTCGCGGCGTTGATCTGTCCAGCCGCCTTCGAGATCGTAGGGCGCGTATTGCACGAAGCAAGACATCACGTGATGTCCGGGCGGCGCCATGTCGGGGTCGATCATCGAGGGGAAGATCATGTCGATGTAGGGGCGCTTGGAAATTTGCCCGTACTTCGCGTCGTCGTATGCGCGTTCGATGTAATCGATGCTTGGGCTGATCGAAACCGCGCCGCGATGCAAAACCGAATCATGTCCCTTGCCTTCGAACGGCAGTGCCGTGAAGTTGGGCAGTTCGCTCAACGCGATATTGACCTTACCCGACGAGCCGCGTGTGCGGAAGTTTTGGATCGATGTGACAAATTCATCGGGGAAATGTTTGCCTTCGACGAATTGCAGGAAGGTGCGCTTCGGGTCCGCGGCAGACATGACGACTTTGGATTGAAGTTCATCGCCATTTTCGAGAGCGACGCCAACAGCGCGTCCATTCTTAACGATGACCTGCTTCACGCTTGCGTTGAGTCTGACTTCCACTCCGAGCGCTTGCGCCGCGCTAAGGATGGAGCCACTGACTCCGCCAGAACCATTCTTGGCAAAAC
>DAOTXI010000270.1:0-1749 GCA_034435475.1 Anaerolineales bacterium | reverse complement strand
GTTGTATTGGGTACGCTTGCAAGCGCGCTCCCTGCAAGGCGGGCTTCAAGATTGACAGTGAGGGATACGCTGGCATATGAGTAGTCTCTTGTGCATCACGGATTACGAATTATGCGATCCGTGATCCGTAATTCGTAATCCGCCTCCTCACAACTTCCCCACATTTCCTCCACCGGTTTGAAACACTGGCATGGGAAAATACCTTCAAGTTTACAAACTGGAGGTAAACATGAAAAATACAAAATGGATATGGCGGCTTCTCGCTGTGTTACTTACCCTGGTCGTCCTGGCGGGCGTGGGTTTTGCAGGATTTCGGGTCGGACTTGTGCAGGGTGCGGATTTAACCGCTTAAGAACTTTCCACAATCTTCTCGCACGGACGGGGAGGCGGGTTCGATAACGACGGAGCGCCAAAGGCTGGCGACAGCCGCGAGTTCGATCATGGACACGGCTTCGACCGCGAACACAGCTCGGATGGGCGCGGTTTTGACCGTGGCGGTCGCGGCGGATTTTCCTTCTTCTCTCCGCTGTTTGGATTGCTGAAGCTGGCAGTCCTTGGCGGGCTGGTCTGGCTGGGATACCGCTTCGTGAAGAACAGCGGCTGGCGGCTGGTGAAAACCGAAACCCCCGCGCCTGCGGCAGAGACTCCGTCGGCGGCGGATGAGGAGAAACAGGAATCGGCGTAACCATAAGCCGAATGGGAAGAATCAGCGTCCGTCTTGAAAAGAGGCGGGCGCTTTTTAATCCACACAAAATCTTCACATCATTTATGAGATAATGAATCCATGCCTCAGACTATTTTGATCGTGGACGATGAGCGCCGCATGGTGTCTCTCCTGCAAAGTTATTTACAGCAGGAGGGCTATCATGTCGCAACCGCGTATAACGGCAGCGAAGCGCTGACAGTTGCCCGGGCTGAAAACCCCGACCTGGTGGTGCTCGATATCATGATGCCTGAAATGAACGGATATGAGTTCATGCGCGCGCACCGGGCGGAACGCGACACGCCCATCATCATGCTGACGGCGAAGGTGGAGGATGAGGATAAGATCATCGGGCTGGAACTCGGCGCCGACGATTATGTGACCAAACCCTTCAAACCGCGCGAATTGATGGCGCGTGTTCGCAACGTTCTGCGCCGCGCCGGAAAGAACGAGCCAAAGGGGCAGGCTCTGAAAGTGTTGGACATTTCCCTCGACCGCGACACCCGCGAAGTGACCGTGGACGGGCGCGGCATAGACCTGACCCCCTCCGAATTCGATCTGCTCGCCGCATTGATGACCTCGCCGGGCAAAGTCTTTTCGAGATTGGACCTGCTCGATGTCATTCAGGGCGTGCGTTACGAAGGTTATGAACGCACCATTGACACGCACATCAAAAACCTGCGCGCCAAGATCGAAGAAAATCCGCGCAAGCCAGATCGGATTGAAACTGTGTACGGTGTGGGCTACCGGTTGAAGAAAGCGTAATGGATAATGGACGACGGACGTTGGACGATAAACCCATTGTCCACTGTCTACCGTCCTCCTTCCTACCGTTCTCCCATGAAACTCTCCATCAAACTCATCCTCGCATTCCTGCTCATCAGCATCTTCAGCACGGGCATCGTTGTGGTTTCTTCGCGCGTCCTTACGAACCGCGAATTCGACCGCTTCATCAATGACCGCTACGAGACCGAACTGGCAGAGGAACTTGGGCGTTACTACAAACAGAACCGTGGCTGGAATGGCATCGAAGAGGAATTCAAGCG
>DAOTXI010000269.1:0-10017 GCA_034435475.1 Anaerolineales bacterium | reverse complement strand
CCGAGAATGCCATCCCGTGGTCGCATCACAAGGATGCGGTCAAGCTGGCGGCGGACCTTAAGCAGGAGGACTGGCAAATCCTTGCCCTGGAGGAGGGCAAAGGAGCAAAGGAACTCCGTCAAAGAGCGCGAGTTGAAGCAAGCATGGTTTTGATCGTCGGCAGCGAAGTCACCGGGGTGGACCCGGGGCTGCTCGCATTGTGCGATGAAATTCTGGAAATCCCAATGCGCGGAAAGAAACGCTCGTTCAATGTTGCAATTGCCTTTGGCGTGGCGGCATTCGCATTGATTGATGATTAGCTATCAGGCAGTAAACCCAAGCAACTTCTAAAGAGGAGAAAATTATGAAAGCAAATTTCAAGGGATTTGTGTTCTTGTTCGTCACACTGGCTCTGGCATCGCTGGCTTGCCAGACGTTGACAGGGCAGCCGGGAAACGATGCGCCCGTTAGTGAAGCGCCGCAAGCGACGGTGGAGGTCAACATCCCATCGGGTGGAAACCCTGCCTGCCGGCCTTTCGACGGAATCCCTGCGCAGGCTCAATATGCCTCAGAACCGCCCATGCTCATCAACACAAATGGAAAATATATCGCGGTTATGAGTCTTGCCAAAGGCGGCGAAATTGTGATTGATCTCTATGCAAGCGAGGCGCCCATTACCGTGAATAGTTTCATTTTCCTGGCTTGCAAAGGGTTTTACGACGGCGTGACCTTCCACCGCGTCCTGCCCGATTTCATGGCGCAGGGCGGAGACCCCACCGGAACCGGCGCGGGTGGTCCCGGGTACGAATTTGTGAACGAATACAGCAACCTGACCTTCGATAAAGAAGGTGTGGTTGCCATGGCAAACGCCGGTCCGGATACGAACGGCAGCCAGTTCTTCATTACCTTCGGTCCGCAGGAATTTTTGAACGGCGGATACACGATCTTTGGGCAGGTCGTTCAAGGGATGGATGTGGTCATGTCCATCACACTGCGCGACCCGGAACTGAACCCATCCTTTCAGGGGGATATAATCGAAAAGGTGACGATACAGGGAAATTAGATATCGATTAAAAATCTGTCTCTATGGCGTACCTGTTGCCCGCCATAGGGACAGATTTATGGAAGGATTGTGATCAACACCTTGTACCACGCCTGGGCGATCAATTCGTAGCCCTCGGCATTGGGGTGCATTCCATCGGAAGAAAGGGTGGCGGAACTGGTAAAAATTTCACTTTCAGAAAAGTCCACCGTCAACGCGCCATACTCTTCGGACCAAAGGTCAATCTGCGCGTTATATTTCACGACCTGGGCAGACATCCTCTCGAGTTCTTCGGCGGTGATGGATGGATAAAGTTCAGCGCGGTTCTTTGCCGGACGTTTGGACTGGTCATCCAATTTCGCGACGATAACCTCCGCCCCGGCTTTGCGAAGTTCCGAAATAGCGAGCGAGATATTTGCCGAAAACCGATCCACGTCGCCGCGTTCCTGCTCCGGGGTGACTTCGCTTTCACCTGCATATAACTCCCAGAGATCGTTGCCTCCAATCCAAATCATCGCTACAGATGGAAGCCCCTGGGCAGCGGTGGACTGCGCCTCTCCAACCGCCCGTTCCAACTGCCCCGAAAAATCTTCATCGCCTAGTATCAGATCGTCTGACGTCCAGCCAGTCTGCCCAAAATTGATGACCGTTGAACCAGGTCGAATCTGACTGACCAACTCCAGTACGCGCCCAGGGTAGCCGCGTCCACTTTCATCGCCGTCGCCGCGTGTAAGATCATCTCCGATAGTGACAAGGTAGATGGGTCCCGCGGGAAGCGCCTGGGGTGGGACAAAGGCAAAGGTAGGGGTGGCAGAAGGCAGGGACGTGGCAAGAACCGGGGTATTCATCGGCGAAGGTGTGGCTTGAAACACAGAAGTAACGGGGGGAAGCGTCCCATCTCCGGCGATTTCCTGGCGACAGGCTGCCATCACAAGCGCCAGGGCAAGGGCAAGAAAACGAAGCAGGAGACGAGTTTTCATATTAAGTTTCCGGAAATGTATGGATCTGGCGGCGCGGTAAATTCCGCCTTGCAATAAATGGATTTGCTCACTATGTCTCTTCCTGCCTGCTGTTTTGTGAATGGCATTATACACTGCAAAATCTGGAGCTTTTTGAAAAGTTCAGGATAAGTTTCAACCGTTCGGGGGGGGGGAGCGCGCTACTTTTAGCTGCGATGCGCGTATTTTTATGTAAAGGAGAAAAAATGCACGCACAAAGACAAGCGCTCAGAAGATCGAAACACGACAGGATTATTGCCGGGGTCTGCGGCGGATTGGGCGAGTTCTTCGGCATCAGCCCGTTTTGGTTTCGCCTCGCCATGTTCATTGCATTCATCCCCGGCGGAGTTCCAGGAATTCTGCTCTATATTCTCGCAATGATCGTCATCCCGGCGGAATAACGCCGGGATGTAATTCAAGGAGAAACAAATGACAAGCGAAACAATCCCCGTTGAAGAAAAACATCCCCGGGCAAAGACTGTCCATCGCGGCAGCGCATCGGAAGCGGTCTACGCATTCGGGTTGTTCGGCGCATGGTTCTATTACCTGAGCACCGCCACGTCATTTGGGATGGTCCTTTTGGGAATCCTCAAAGGGTTTGTCTGGCCCGCCATCCTGGTCTATGAAATATTGAAATACCTTCAAATGTGATAGATCCAATAAAAACAACCTGCGAAAATCACGGAATTTCCAGTAGGTCGTTCGCCCTTCGTTACATTCAGTGGACTCGGTTTTATTTAGTATAGTGGGTTTGCCATTATGAATTGAACGTCGAGCATGAACAATTTTACTGTGAAAGATTAGTTTTTAGTTTATACCTTGATTACCTTACACATTAATTTTTTTGGACGCTGATAAACGCAGATGGACGAAGGTTTTTTTGAGGATTCTGCTAAAAAAATACCTAAACACAGCGTTCATCTGTGTCCTAATTTTAAGAGTGTAAGGTAATCAGGTTTGTAACATAATTTCTAGCAAGGTTTTTTCCTGATCGTAGGAATTTACCTCCCCGTCCAGCCAGGCGGAACGCAGGCGGGTGAGGATTTCGCCGAAGCGCGGACCGGGCGGAAGCCCCATTGCCTTTAAATCATCGCCTGAGGTTTTCGATTTCACATGCCGCCAGATGGAGATGTAACTTAACAATGCATTTTCGCGCGAGATAAGATACACCGCATAGATCGAAAGCAGGGGTAGCTTTTCCAGCGCATAGGTCCACTCACTGGGTTTCATATCCACAAGATGCGTCAGACCGCGTTTCAATTGCGCCGCCGCCCAGACCGCAAGTGTCAACTCATTCGTAAAATCGAGGCGGTTGGAAAGCAGAATCACTTCATCCTCGAACAAATCCATAAACCACAATACATATCCCATCGCGCGCCGGTCGGCTTGAATGTCGAGATGGTCATCCATCTCAAGAAAATCGGCATACTCCTGATCGAACTCCGGCATTCTCGGGTGGATGGCGGTCAAAACCCCCAGGCTTGCCGCCCGCGCCAACATCCCCGCCGATTGCTCTTCATCGAGAATCAAATCCAATTCACGCCGCAGGCGTTCGCCGCTCAAAGAATGCAAAACATTCAACGCTTTGGCGTCAATCATTCCCAGCGTTTCGGCGTCCATCGCAAACCCATAACGCCCTTCATAGCGGATGGCGCGGAAGATGCGGGTCGGGTCATCAAGAAGCGAATTGGGATGAAGTGCGCGGATCGCTCCCTGCTCGAGGTCTGTTTGCCCTTTCAGTGGGTCGAGGATTTCGCCCAAGCCTTCGCCATCCAAGCGCAGCGCCATGGCATTGATGGTGAAATCTCTACGACGCAGGTCATCTTCGATGGTGGATGGTGTGACAGTTGGCAATGCGCCGGGTTTTTCGTAGGTTTCTTTGCGGGCGGTGATGAGGTCGAGGGTTGAAGGTTGAAAGGTGAAGGTTTCAGGTAGTTGCCAGATGGCGGTGTGGAATTTGAAGTGCGGGGTGAGTTTGCCGCCGTAGGTTTCGATGAGTTTGTTTCCAAGTTTGATGGCGTCTCCTTCGACAACCACATCCAAATCGTTGACGGGTTTGCCGAGCAAAAGGTCACGGACGAATCCGCCGACGACATAGCAGGACATGTTCAGGGACGCGGCTAAGGCGGCGATGTTCGAGAGTAGAGTCTGCTTTTCGGACGGAATCAGGTTCGGGTCACGAAAGAGGCGAAGCACTTCATCCTTTTGCATGAAGACAATTGTACTCTCATCCTTTTTTATTGCGGGCGAGTTCCACATCCGCCCGTTCGAGGATCGAGTCGAGCGCGGCGATCACATCGTCTGGCAGGGGGTCTTGCACGGGCTGGGCTAACAACTCCTCCACTTTTTTTCGGGCATTGGAATACATGGACGGTTTGCCGAGTTCCAGCCACTGCTCGAAGGTGTGACGGTCAAGCAGGTCGGAAAAATATACTTCGCGGCTCTTCGCAAATTGAAGCGTGGTCTTGCGTGAAAGGAAATTGCCGCCGGGTCCAATGTCTACCACGTCTTTGGTGAGCATTCGGTCTGGAGCGGAATTGACGCCCTGAAAAATGCGTTCGCAGACATGCGCGATCTCGTTATCCACCACGATCTGTTCGAGAACGAGAAGCTGGTCGCTTTCGATCACGCCGATGCCGAGAATGATATCGGAACCAGCCAGCAAAGGCGGAATGGTGGTGACGACTTTTTCCAACACAGCATCCGCGCCAGGTTCGCGGGCATCGGCAGTACATCCGGCGGAACAGGCGGGCAGATTATAATAACGCCCCATTTCGATCATCGCGGCGGACATCAAACCCATTTCGGGAGTGCCGCCCAAAAATGCGCCATTGCGCATGTCCATGGTGCCGGTGGCGCTGCTGAAGATCATCGGTCTGCCGGGGTGCGCAAGTTGATATACCGTAATGGACGATAATGCCTCGGCATTGGCAAGACAAAGGTTGCTGAACAAACTCGCTGGTCCGGTCATGCCGGGGGCGGGCATGGGCAGAACCATGACTGGCACATCGAGGTCTCCCATTTCAATGTATGCTTCCAGCATGTGTCCATCGTGGATGAGGGGCGAGACGGGACAATAGGTAAGCGAGTAGGCGTGGCGGGCGCGGACTTCGTCTTCGCTGCCCATGACGGCGATCAACATCTCGGCGAAATAGGGAGCCTGCCAGGGAAAATGAATCTCATGCTCGCCATGCTTGGAGGTGAACTTCATCATTGCCACCCATTCGTGCAAGGGGCGCGAGTAATCGGGTTTGTCTTCGGCTGAAACGGGGGGCCATGCCATGTATCCCATATCCATTGCCTGAAAGACGCGCAAGCCGTATTCGTTGTCCTTCAATGTGCCGTAGCGATGTTCTCCGGTGTAAAAGTCCTGCGCAAAGGAGCCGGTGCCGTCGAGGCAGAAGCGCGTGACCGGTGAAGGGACGGGATAATCGTATTTGGGGTTGCGCGCGCCGAGAGTGAAGGATGGAGGCGATGTTTTCAGCGCCTGCTCGACGAGTTCGCGGGGGAAACGTGCGATGTTTTTATCCCAGTCAATTTTTGCGCCGTGAGATTCGAGCAAGGTCAGCGCCATGCGGCTGTGAAACTTTGCCCCCGCGGTTTCGAGGATGTTCAGAGCTTCGTTATGAATCTGTTCTTTTTCGTCGTCGGTCAAGACCTGGCTTTGAAAACGCATATGGATTTCCTTGAATTGTTTCTCAGATAAAGTTAGCTGACCGCCGACCACAGACCGCGATCAGTATTCAGACACTTTCGGTTCCTGCAATCTGAAGATTGCAGGACTTTATTCGAAAAATACAAAACCTTGTGGCGCTGTGCAAGGTCAGGCTTTTGCTCCTTCACTGGCGCGGGATTTGAGTTTTTCGAGTTCCTTCTCGACATCCGGGGAGAATGGGATGGGTTCGTGTGTTTGCAGGATTTCGCGGACTTTGGGTTTGAGTTCATCCACAAGCGAGGGCTTGCCGGATGCGGACCAGGCTTCGTAGGTCTTTCGCGCGTCGTAATCGGTCATATACACTTCACCGTTGCGCAGGGCTTTTTTGGTCGTCTTGCGGCTGAGGTAGTTGCCGCCATGCCCCACGGAAGCCATGTCCACTTCGAGCCATTCTTTCACACTCGTATCAATGCCCTCGGATAAACGAGAGGAACGGCGGAAGACTTCAACGTCAATCAACAACTGTTCGAGGCTGAGAAGCAGCGACCCGCCGAGTTGACCGGGTCCGACGATGAGATCGGGCCAGGAGAGAGTTGCCATGACCCAATTCAAGGCGCGTTCATAACCAGCCCGCACCCCTGGCTTGTAATGACCTGTGCTTCCCGCAGAAGTTTCAACGGGCAAGCCATACGAGCGGGCAATCTCGGTCACTGCCGCGCCCATGAGACCATGCTCCACTTCACTACCGGTGAAGCGGCCCGTGTACGGGTCCATGATGGCGGGAGAGGCGGCGTAGATGATGGGAGTGCCCGGTTCCGCCGCCTGCGCGAGACATAACATGGCGAGAGTTTCGCAATTGGCGATCAGCACAGTGGAGATCAAACTTGCCGGAGCCGTTCCGCCCATCATTGGCATGGGCATGATGGCGAGCGGAATCCCTTTCCCGGTAATTTCGAGATAGGCGTCGGTATGATCCGCTTCAAGCACCATCGGTGAGATGGGCGTCACCAGATAAGAGAAAGGTTTCGTTTTACGAATGACATCCGCGCCGCCATAAACCACATCCATCACCTCCCACAACCAGCGTGAATCTTCGATGGTATGAGTCACATCCTGCACATGTTTGGAAAAATTACGGAAGGTCTGGGAGATGTAACCGACATATCCGCCGATGGTGGCTTGAAAAAAGCCCGGGTCCACCATGGACCAATAAACTCCGACCTCATCCAACGCGTCGATCATGCGGGTGGATTGAAGCCAGTCGTTGTAATTGGCTTCCCGCCGTTCGCCGGTTTCTTCGTCCACTGCAAAAGATGCGCCTCCATCCGCGACAAGGGAGCAGCGGTTGGTATTCAGGGGAAATTCCCAGCCGGGACGACGCCCGCCGAGAGAGAATTTCCGCGGCGCGAGTTTGAGACATTCCTCCACAACTTCACGCGGGAAGCGGACGACATTCGTACTGGGGTTGACATCCGCCCCGATCTTCTTCAGAAGGCTTCGTCCCTTCGCCGTATCCACGCGCAAGCCCATTGTGGCAAGCATGGAGAGAGTCCGCTCGTGAATTTGGGTGATTTCGTTATCGGATAGGACGCGCAGGTTGGTTTCCATAAGGGTAAGTGTGAGTGTTTATGACTTGTTTAAGCAAGTTTGACAGGAGACGGCCGACCGCAAATACAAGGCAACTGTCTGCTGTCGGCGGTCTATGGACAATGAAGGAAAGACTTGGTTATAGCCCAAATGACCGAGGTACGCGTGAGCCGTTCATCAGGCGTAAATCAGAGCCAATTCTTTTTCGGCGGCAGAGAGTATCTTGTCGAACTCGGCTTGCTGGGCGGGTTCGAGCGGTTCGGGCTGGTGGTTATCAAGAATCCACTGTACTTTTTCGCGCGCCACTTCGATTGGGTCGCGGTATTTATTTTTATCGTCAAGGGAATGGGTCACACTGCGCACGAGGGATGTCCGCATGTGTTCGCGGGTGTGCTTCTGCCCGAGGAAGTGCCCCCCAGGACCAACATTCTTGATCGCTTCCAACGCGAGGGAGTGATCATCCACTTCCATTTTTTGCAGGTAGGAGCGGGCGCGTTGATAAATATCATCGTCGAGGATGATCTGTTCGGGGAAGAGGCGGGTATAGGTGCGGGAGAGCCCCATCCCGGTGACAATCTCGGGGCTGGCGAGTCCGGCCAGGAAGGGGTCGAGAGCCGTCTCTGCGGCTTGCTGCCAGGTTCCGGTGACTTTGGAATCCGTCCCGTAGCAGGCGCCGAGAGAGGGTAGTCCCCAATGATGTGCCATGTCCACCACACCATAACGTCCGCGCGCATCACGCGGATAACTGACATAGCCGCCGGTGCGCATGTCTGCCCAGGCTTGCATGATGGAATGACCGATGGGACAGCCGGGGAACATCAACTGCATAAGAACTGTCGCGCTGATATTCTCCGCATCTGCCATGGCAAGCGCCCCCGCCTGCGTGACCGGAGCAGTGGTGCCCATCGTCGGCATGGAAAGGAAGACAACAGGGATGCCAACTTCCGCAAAGGTCATGGCGGCTTCGAGACCGGGCTTGTCCTGCATCAACGGTGAAATGGTGCAGATCAAGGATGAAAGCGGCGGACGCCTGCGGAGATTTTCCTTACTGCCTGCAATAACCAGCGCCATCTCGACAGCATATTTCGCCTCTGCTCCGCCCATGATGGTTTCAGATTGAAAGTGCTTGACCGTATTATTCCAACCAACTTCGAGTTCATGCAATGGTGAAGAGCGTCCATAATCCTGCGCGCTGACCATGGGCCAGTAAAAGCCAACGGAGGGCAGGTAGTCCGCGATGCGCGCCATCATGCCGACATCTGCCTTGGTGGACGGGCGCGGCGTGTTCGTGCCGAGGTCTACGACTTCCACGCCACACCCATCCGTGGTGAAGTAGGTTGTATTCTCCTGGAGATGCAGGTCGTATTCGGGGATGCGCGCCGCCATGGTGAAAAAGCGCGGCACGGTTTTCATGGCTTTGAAGACCAGGTCAGGTTTCATTTTGACGACGCCGGTCTTTTTGTCCACGCTGGCGCCATGACTGGAGAGGACATCGAGCGCTTTGTCGGTGGCGAATTTCACGCCGATGTTTTCGAGAATATCCAGCGTAGCCTGCTGGAGTTTATCCAGTTCTTCATCGGTAAAATACTGAACACGATAAGCAGGGCGGAGCGGTTCGAGGGGCGGGCGGGAGCCATTTCCAGTCATACGGTATTCTCCTTTTTGGTATCAAATAAATTCCTGTATCTTCATTGAAGAGTAGCGACTGAAGTCGTTACTACAAACTTCCGCTAAACTTCACCAACCTTGCTCAAGACCTTATTCGGGTCGAAGGCATCACGCAGACCGTCGCCAATGTAGTTGATCGAGATGATGCTGAGGAAGATCATCACGCCGGGGAAGACTGCCAGCCAGGGGTATTTGACAAAATATTCCTGCGCATTGCTGAGTAAATTACCCCAGGATGGGGTCGGCGGCTGGATGCCGAAGCCGAGGAAACTCAAGCCGGATTCTTCGATGATGGCGTAACCAAATTCCAAAGTCGCCTCGACGATGATGGGACCGATGGCATTCGGCAGGATGTGGCGGGTCATGATGCGTGTGTCGGAGCCGCCCAGGGCGCGGGAAGCGGCGACGAATTCCATTTCCCGAATCCCAAGAAAAGCGGCACGGACGAGGCGGGCAAAGGTTGTCCATGAGAAGACGCCAATCACAAAACTGATGGTTAGGACGCTGTTGCCTAGCAGGAAAGGGATTTCCACTTCAAGCAAAAACGCGCTGAGCAGAATCAAGACAAGGAATGATGGCAAAGACAAGAAGGCATCCGTGATGCGCATGAGAATGGCATCCACCGCACCGCCATAATACCCTGCCAATGCGCCGACCGGGACGCCAATCAAAATCGAAATGAGGACGACCAGTACCCCCACCGTGAGAGAGATTTGTCCACCGTAAAGAACCCGTGTGAATAAGTCGCGTCCAAGCGCGTCGGTGCCCATGAAATGGCTCGCGGAAGGCGGCTCATACCGGGCAGTGATCTCAGACGCCTCCGGGTCAAAGGGAGATAGCGGAGCCGCCAACGCCATGATGACGAGGATGACAAGCACCACCATGCCAAAAATCGCGCCGGGGTGACGGCGGAAGCGCCTCCAGACCCCCGCGCTCATCGTCGAGGATTCTGAAGCGAAGGAAATAAATCGAGTCATTTCACTCATATCGAATCCGCGGGTCGAGGTAGGCGTATAGAAGGTCCGCCAGCAGGTTGGAGAGGATAATGGATGCCGCACCGATGATCAAGACCGCCATCAGCACCGGAT
>DAOTXI010000268.1:0-11857 GCA_034435475.1 Anaerolineales bacterium | reverse complement strand
AGACGACAAGATCAAATTTTTCTTTGAAGTAGCCCAATAGAGCGAGGGAAACACAATCACTGGGGGCGCCGTCGCTGGCGAAGGCTTGCGAGCCATCTTCCAGGCGGAACTCGCGCACGCGCAGGGCGCGGTCTAAGGTTTTGACGTGACCACCGCCGGACCAGTTTCGGTCAGGGGCGAGGATGGTCACATCGCCGAGGGTGCGCATTTCTTTGGCGAGGGCGAGCAAGCCGGGGGCGAGCACGCCGTCGTCGTTGGTGACGAGGATTCGTTTGGTCATTGTTGTCTCTTTATAATGTTGACTTTTGCAAAACTATTGTTTCTTCGATATTTGACCGCTGACGCTGACCGCGGTCTGCCGTCAGCGGTCAAATTGGGTGTTTTGCGTAAGCCCTGATATGGTTTCCCCTATTGTAATGATGAAATATGAAAGAAGAAAGAATGGATAAATTATGCCCGCGCCATTGTCAGGCGGGTGAAGGCGCTTTCGATGTAGCGCAAGCCCCAACTGCTCATCACGCGCAGGGCGCTCCACTCGTTCATTTTTTGGACGCGGGTAGTGTGTTCCAGCAGGGCTTTCATCAGGTCGGCGGCGCTTGTACCGGGGAATTCCGTCGCGCCAAAGCCGATGGTATCCACCATGTGCGCGTCGCTGTTGCCGACATGGGCAATTTTCAGCCCGCTTGCGAAGAGGGTTGTGGCATGGTTGCTGACGCGGTCAATGGCGGTGCCGTTGTAGGTTTCGATGCCGACCAGCGTTTTTCCAGCAACCGGGTGCTTGAGCGCCTTTAAGATCGATGCAGGACTGAGGCTTTTCATCCCCATACCACCAGCCATTGGGTGATCGGCAATCCCCACACCTCCTTGATCTTTTATTCTCAGCAGGGATTCGATCAGCGAAAGCCTGGGTTGAATTTTGTGCTGGATATTCAACGCCAGCAGGTCGCCTTCGGCGGTGGTCACTTCGCTGCCGACGATGACTTCGATCCCATAATGCGGGGCGATCTTTTTCGCCTCCAACGCTCCGGCGATCTCGTCGTGGTCGGTGATGGCGATGACATTTAGCCCGATCTCTTTGGCGCGGCGCAAAACAGCCTGGACGGCGGCGGTGCCATCGTAGCTGTAAATTGTATGAATGTGCAAGTCTGCGAGACCCATTCGTTTCTCCAAATTCTATTTTTATCGAGCTCAGTCTAGCAGGGGAATGTGAAGCGGATTTGAACAATTCGTAGGGGTTTTGTTAACGATTCCACCCGCCTGTTGCTCTCAGGCGGGTGGACGAAGGAAGGAGGAGAAGAATGAAAAGAGTTACGCGCGGCTCTGGTTCTGAAGATAGTCGCGTCGTTTGCGGAAGCCGTCTACCGAGAAGACGGTCAGCAAAGAGATTAACAAGAACAGGGCGAAAATCGTTTCCATGTTTCTATCTTACTGCGAGCCGTTTATAACCGACTTAAGAACCAGTTAACAACGGGTAAACAAGTATGCAAACTATGAGCGTTCCCACTGCGGGCGGACCTTCCCTGGCAGGCGGATGGGTTTGCGCACGGGCGTGTGCAGGATGCGCATCCCCAAGTTCGCAATTTGAGCAGACGAGGCGCCCCCGTTCTGAATAGGCAACAAATCCTTTAACTCGGCGAGATCGAGGTTGGTATGCACTTCCTTACCCAGCCCAACTGCCACGAAAGTGGCCGTGGATTGCTGGGTGATAACCACGCCGGCATTGGCAATCATATGCGAGACGTTGCCGTGGGTGAAGATCATTGCATCGTGTGCCAGTTCGTTGACCTCACGGATGGCGCGCGGGGCATTTTCCAGCGGGTGAAGTTTGAAGATCAACTGCCGCCCACTCGCGATGCGCAGGCAGCGTTCGATGAACTCCCTTCGGTTATCCGGGCGGAAGGTCTCCCGCAGGGGTGAGGTAACTGCAAGGACGTAATCATGGTATGGGAAATCGTTGCCTTCGAACCCGATCATATTATCGAAGTTCGGGATGCCTGTTACGGCAATTTTCTCCGGTTTGACCCCTTTGCGGATGAAATGCCGGGCATACCCTTCAGATGCCACGCAGAAAAGGTCGTAGGCGTCGGATAGCCCATTGGTGGCGGTATTGGCAAGATAACGCGGAAGTTTCAACCAGCGCACCAATTTATAGACCAGCCCCTCCGGCTCTGTGATGCCCTCCTGCACGAGGATGACCTTTTTGCCGCGGATATTTCTCTGGACGATGAGATCGCTGCAGGTGAAGACCAGGTCGTAATTATGCCCTTCGCCTCGCAGGTCGACCTTGAGCCTGTTTCGCTGAAGATAGGCATCTGTCTCACGCCGATGCCTGCCCCCAAGAACGGTGAAATCGAGCCAGCCCCTGTTTGCGACAAATTGTTCGATCCCGTCGGCATAATAGGGCGTAAAATAACAGTCATACCGATCCATGAGATGACGCGCGATCTGATGCATTTGGCTGGTCTGGTTGAGCGAGCCGCAGATGAAGAGTATTTTTTTCATGATGTCCGTTGCCGATGCGCGTCAGTGTAGCAAGCCGGAATTAAGAAAAAGGCAAGGACTTGTTAAGACGGGTTTAAATGGCGTCATTCTTTACTTGTTGTTAACAACGGGTCAAAGTTGTTATCAGGAACACCCTTTATAATTCAACGAAAGACAACCCATGCAAACCATAGCCGCAATTGATGTCGGTTCGAATGCCATGCGAATGGTCGTCGGGAAGGTCGGGTTCGACGATAAACTGGAGATGTTGGAGAATCTGCGCCTGCCGGTGCGCCTGGGGCGGGATGCATTTTCGCAGAAACAGATTCAGGAAGAGACCGCCCAGCTTGCCCTCGATGCCTTCCTCCGCTTTCGCAAGGTGGCGGACGATTACGGCGTGGAAAGAATCCGCGCGGTGGCGACCAGCGCCATGCGCGAAGCCAATAACAGCGATATTTTGCGTGACCGTATCGCAAGAGCGACCGGGATCGAGATCGAAATCATCAGTGGGGAGGAAGAGGCGCGTCTGATCCACCTGGCGGTGGCGAATGCCGTCAATTTGAAGAACAAATACGCCATGTTAATTGACATTGGAGGCGGGAGCGTGGAGGTGACACTCTCGCAGGGCAACAACATCCTTTCCACCGAAAGTTACAACATGGGGACGGTGCGCATGTTGGAAAAACTGAGCAAGAAGCCCGCCAAACTTCCCTTCGATGAACTGGTGCGCGAATATGCCGAAGCTGCGCGGCGCAGGATCGAACGCGAGGTGGGCAGGAAGAAACTGGACCTTTGCATTGGTACTGGGGGCAATATCGAAGAGATGGGCATTTTGCGAAAGAAATTATTCAAGCGCGAGAGCGATATGGCGATCACGTTCGAGGAGTTGGAAAAACTCTCCAGAACGCTGAGTCAGATGACGGTCCAGGAAAGGATGCGCAAGTTCAAGATGAAGCCCGACCGCGCTGATGTCATCCTGCCCGCGTCCATCGTCTTGAAGATGATTGTCAAGGAAGCGCGTGCCGACGAGGTCAAAATTCCCAATGTTGGTTTGAAGGACGGCTTGTTGCTTGACCTTGCCCAAAGCCTGAGCCAGAAGCCCCGCCCCGCCCGGCGCGAACAGGTGTGGATGTCTGCCATGCTGTTGGGGGAGAAGTATCAATACGACGGAAAGCACTCAAACCTTGTCGCTTATCTGGCGGGTAGTTTGTTTGACCAGACTCAATCCCTGCATCATCTTGAAGAGGAAGATAAATTGCTTTTGAGCGTGGCGGCGTTGTTGCACGACGTTGGGCATTTCATCAATACGGTGGACCATGACCATCATGCCTATTACCTGTTGAAAGCCAGTTCCCTGATCGGTTTGACAGACCGCGAGGTGGATATTGTGGCGAACCTGGCGCGTTATCATCGCAAAGCCATGCCGACCTTGCAGGATGAAAACTTCCGCGCCCTTTCTTCGAGGGACCGTTCGGCGGTGATTCGACTCTCCGTGCTTCTGCGCCTTGCGGATGCGATGGATGTCAGCCATACCCAGCGGGTGCGCGGTGTTTCAATGCGCGAGGGAAAGAGTAAATGGATATTGACGCCCGATGGCAGGGGTAGTTTGAGCCTGGAGACCTGGGCGCTGGAAAAGCGCCGCTCGTTGTTTCAGGATGTATTCGGGATGAAACTGGAGATCGAGGCTTGACATGGATGCGAAAACGATTTTGCTCGAAGCGCTCGACACACGCTGGGGAAAGTTTCGCGCCGAGTTGAAACTCTGCCGCGATGAATTTTCGGAGGAGGCGGTTCACGACCTGCGGGTGGCGTCGCGCCGTTTGCTGGCATTCTTCGACCTTTTGCGTTCGGTCCTTTTGCATAAACGGATTCAAAAGATACGGCGCGCGCTAAAGGACCAACTCGACGACCTCGACGATTTGCGCGACACACAGGTTCTGCTGGCAGACGCGTCTGAGTCACTGCCGGAACTGCCGGAGTTGGAGTTTTTCAAGGTACACTTGCAGGCGGAAGAAAAAAAGTCCCTGAAACATGCGCGCAAGTCCATTAAATCGCGCGATTACGACAAACTAAAGGCGCGGGTTGGGAAAATACGCGAAATGACGGAGAACTTGCCGGGCGAACTGCTTGCCGATCAACTCCTTGTGGCGGGCGACGATATCTATGCCCGCATGATGTCTGCCCATTCGGCAGTGAGCGCGGAGAACATTCCCGGCATCCATAAATTGCGGATCGCCTTCAAGCGCTTCCGCTATGTGGTTGAAGTCATTCATCCTCTCGTTCCCAATTTCCCGCCGGAGAACCTGGAGCGGATGCACGAGTACCAATCGAAAATGGGCGATATTCAGGACATGGACACCGCCCTGCAAAAACTGGCGGAGATTCGGCCGCAGGTTGAGGAACCCGGTTTTGAATCCGTCGTTCAGTATTTCAGGTCCCGCCTGAGCGCGGCGGTTGCGAGTTTCATCGAAGACAGCGGCGAAGCCTTTATCTTCTGGCGTTCCGCGCCGGATCAATTATTTCCCTGGGAGAAGAACCAATCATGAACCTGTATCTTATTCGTCACGCCATCGCGGAAGAAGAGGCGCAATCGGGCGAGGACAGCCAGCGCGCGCTGACCGAGAAAGGCGCAAAAAAGATGCGCGCCATTGCAAAGGGACTGCGCGCACTCGGCATCGAGTTTGACTTCATCCTTTCCAGCCCCTACGTCCGTTCCGAACAGACGGCGAACATCATTGCCGACGTGTTCAAAATAAAGAAGAAGATCGCCATGAGCGAAAACCTTACCCCCTTGGGCGACCCCGACCTGCTCTTTGCCGAGATAAACGAAAAGTATTCGGTCAACAGTCTCGCCATTGTTGGGCATGAGCCGTATCTTTCCACCTTGGTCAGCCTGCTCACAGCAAATGGGTCGCCGGTAGAGATGACCTTCAAAAAAGGCGGGGTGTGTTATCTCGCCGCAGATGACCTGCATCACGCCCGCAAAGCAACTCTCGAATGGCTGATGACCCCCGGCGTGCTGGTTGAAATCGGCGGCTGACGTTACGTACGTAAGGGCGACCCGCCCAAATCCATGAAAGCTTTGTCGCGCCAGAAAGGGTCGCCCTGTGACGAAAGCACCAACATTCCGGCAAGGGCGACCCTTTCTGTAGGATGAAATGGTTTGTAAAACCCTGACGGGTCGCCCCTACGCAAAACCGTGTAAGGTGAGTTATTAAATTCCCATGACAGAATCCATAGACCTTTCCTCCCCCTCCCTGTACATCAACCGCGAGCTCAGCCTGCTGGACTTCCAGCGCCGCGTGCTGGAAGAAGCATTGGACGAAGAGAATCCCCTGCTCGAACGCGTCAAATTTCTCGCCATCTTCGGCTCCAATATGGACGAGTTCTTCATGGTGCGCGTTTCAGGCATTCGCAAACAGATCGAGGCGAACGTTACCAAACTTTCGGAGGATGGACTCACTCCGCGTGAGGAGCTTGCCGCCATTCGCAAGTCTGTTCAGCAATTGATGCTCGACGCCCAGCGTTGTTTTCAAAAGAAAGTCCTTCCCCGGCTCGATAAAGAGGGCATTCATTTGCTGGATTATTCGAAACTAAGCAAATTGCAGAAGGACAAGGCGGATAAGTATTTCACAGAACTGATCCACCCCGTCCTCACGCCTCTTGCCCTCGACCCGGGGCATCCCTTTCCCCATATATCGAATCTCAGCCTGAACCTTGCCATCGTCATCCGTGATAAAAAGGGTAATGAAAAATTCGCCCGCCTCAAGATCCCCGATACCCTGCCGCGCCTTGTGCCGATCAAGCGTTCCTCCGGCGGCGAGCGCAAAGACGGGACAATACCCCACCATCATTACTTCGTCTGGCTCGAACAGGTGATCGCGGCAAACCTCGGCGAGCTCTTCCCCGGTTTGGAAGTGGTCGCAGCCCATCCCTTTCGCATTGTGCGCGATGCTGACATCGAGATACAGGAACTCGAAGCCGACGACCTGCTTGAAACCATGCAGGCAAATATCCGCAAACGCAAGTTCGGGTCGGTGGTGCAGGTGGCGGTCTATCCCTCCATGCCCGATGAAATGCGCGACCTGCTCGTGGAAAACCTGGAAGTGAACCAGAACGACGTTTATACCCTGCCACATCCGCTTGGGTTGGCGAACCTGTGGCAGTTATACAACAGCGTCGAACGGCACGACCTGAAGTACGCGCCATACAGCCAGCGCATCCCGAAGTCGCTCCGTTCGTTTGATGAGAGCACCAATATCTTCGATGTGATTCGCGCTGAGAATATCCTGCTTCACCAGCCTTATGATTCCTTCTCACCCGTGGTGGATTTCCTGAATGCCGCCGCGCGCGACCCGCATGTGCTGGCGATCAAACAGACCGTCTACCGGGTTGGCTCGAACGCGCCCGTGGTCGAAGCCCTGCTCGAAGCCGCCGAACGCGGCAAACAGGTGGCGGTGCTTGTCGAATTGAAAGCCCGCTTCGATGAAGAGTCCAACATTGGCTGGGCGCGCCGGCTGGAGACTGCGGGCGTGCATGTCGTGTACGGGCTGGTCGGGTTAAAAACGCATTGCAAAGTGGCAATGATTGTCCGCAAGGAAGGGGAGGGCATCCGCCGCTATCTTCACCTTGCCACCGGCAACTACAACGCCGTCACCTCGCGTATCTACGAAGACTTCGGCATGTTCACCTGCGACGAAGACATGGGCATTGACGCCACCGATTTGTTCAACTATTTGACCGGATACTCCACCAAAAAGAGTTACAAGAAACTTCTGGTCGCCCCGGTCAACCTGCGCGAACAGATGGAAAAACTCATCCGCCGCGAGATCGAACACGCCAAAGCCGGGAACAAGGCGCGCCTGATCTTCAAGGTCAACTCGCTGGTGGATATGGAAATGATCCAGCTTTTGTATGAGTCATCCCAGGCGGGCGTGCAGGTGGATTTGCTCGTGCGCGGCATGTGTTGCCTGCGCCCGGGTATCAAAGGCATCAGTGAAAACATCCGCGTGATCAGCATTGTGGGACGTTACCTCGAACACAGCCGCCTGTATTACTTTCAAAACAACGGCAGCGAAGAGATTTATCTCGGCAGCGCCGACCTCATGCCCCGCAACCTCAATCATCGAGTTGAAGTGGTCTTCCCGGTCGAGAACCGCAAACATATCCGACTCCTGCGCGAGAAGGTGCTCGAAGCCTATCTCAAGGACAATACCCGCGCGCGCATCCTGCAAGCCGATGGTTCGTATCTACGCGCCCAGCCCGAAGGTGAAGAGAAACGATTCGATGTCCAGCAGCATTTAATGGGTATGTAAGAGAAACGTCGAAAACCATAACCTGTTGTTAACAATCATTCCCGCCAACGTTCATATAATGAGCCATCTCAACGCGACAGGTGACTCGAATGGAATTCACGGCAACCGAATTGAAGGACGGCATTACCCTGCTCGGGCTGCGGGGCAGGATGGACATTATGGGGGTGAATGAGGTCGAGACGAAATTTACCGGCTACTGTGCCGGGGAAAGCCCCAAAGTGATCGTGGATATGTCGGATGTGGAGTTCCTTGCCTCCATCGGGATTCGCCTGCTTGTGACCAACGCCAAATCCATGCTCACGCGCAAAGGGAAGATGGTCTTGCTCAACCCCACGCCAGACGTGATGGGCGTGCTCGAAATGACCGACATTCCCGCCATCATCCCGGTTTATTCGCAACTCGAATCCGCTGAAGCGGTGCTGCTCGGTCATTGATTTCACCGCCAGCATGAAAACGGTCATGCTCTGCGGGTTCTGTGCCAACCGCGAAGGTTTTTCGCCGTACTGTAAACTTCAGTTGGCACTCGCGCAGGCGCAAACTAAAGTTTGCAGTACGGACCGTGCTTTTGCAAAAGGTCTATTGATTTTTATTTGCGGGAATTTCAAAAACGAACGAACTGCCGCGCCCCTCATCGCTTTCCGCCCAGATTTTCCCGCCATGCGCTTCAATAATATGTTTTGAGATCGAAAGTCCCAATCCCGTGCCGGACCCGGTGCGGGATGAATCGACTCGATAGAACCTCTCGAAGATGCGGGCAAGACTCTCTGCCGGAATACCCACGCCCGTATCCCGCACCACGCATCGGACTCCGCCCGGAATGGGTTCAACACCCAGGGCGATGCTTCCCCCCGGCTTGTTGAACTTGACCGCATTGTGAATCAAATTGACCAGCACCTGCTCAAGCCGGTTCCTGTCTGCCATGATGTTTGGCAGTCCGTCTTCGCAAGCCACATCCAGTTTTAAACGCGCACGTTCAACCTGCGCCTTCATACGTTCCGCTGCAGAATGGATCAGTTTGCGTGGAGACAGGGATTCAAAGTTCAACTGTACCTGCCCCGACTCGATGCGTGAAAGGTCAAGCAGTTCCTGCGTCATCTGGCTGAGTGCATCCACCTCGGTGTGGATTCGTTCAAGGAACCGCGGACCAGCCTCCGGGTCCAATAGTGCGCCGCTTTGCAGGGTTTCGGTCAATGCTTTGAGCGAAGCGAGCGGAGTCCGCAATTCATGCGAAACGTTCGAGATGAAGTCGCGCCGCACGGTTTCGAGTTTTCGCGCCTGGGTCATGTCCTGGGCGATGATCAAACTTCCGCCTTCGTGTTTGTCGGGGATGACGATGATCTGGAGAACCTGTTTGCGGAGCGGCAACGACACATTCTCGACCTGCATTTCGCGGGTTTCCTGGCAGCGCCTCCAGGCTTCGATGAATTGGTGGTTTCGCAAAACCTGCGCCACGCTCAATGTGGCTGCCTGGGTTGTGTCAAAGATCCGGCACACGGCTGGGTTTGCAAATTGCACCCGCCCATCCGAGTCGGCGATCAGAACCCCGTCGGTGAGCTGTTCGAGAATGGTGGAAAGGCGCGCGTTCTGTTTTTTAATTGCGGAAAGCTGCAGGTCGAAATCGGCTTTGAAGGAGGAAATTGCCTTATAGAGGGAATCAAAGTCTTTGATGTCGGCCTGGTCTTTTCGAACATCCTTTGCGTATGCGGCGAGCCGCTTCTTTAAATCGTAATACCGCCAGGCGAACCAGGCGGCGATTAGTAGACATACGATTGCAAGAAGAGACGGAATCTGGTTCATGCTGCATGATGCGTAATACGCGTTATGGATTACGCATTAAGTTATTTTATCCCTCGAACCGATACCCGCCACCGCGCACGGTGACAATGCGTTTCGGTTCGCCGGGGTTTTCCTCGATCTTCTGCCTCAGCCAGCGCACATGCACGTCCACAGTGCGGCTGTCGCCGATGAAATCCCAGCCCCAGACGCGTTCAAGGATGAATTCCCTCGAAAGCATCTGCCTGCGGTGTTCGGCGAGGAAGAGCAGCAGTTCATATTCCTTCGGCTTGAGCTGGATCGGTTGTTCGTTTAACAACACTTCCCGGCGGGTAAGGTTGATTGTCAGGTTGTCGTAGGTGAGGGCTTCATGCTTTGCCTCTTCGACCGGTTTGCCCATCTCTTCCTTGAGAAGTCTCGCCCGGCGCAACTGGGCTTTTACCCGCGCGATCAGTTCGCGCATCGAGAAGGGTTTGGTCAGGTAATCGTCCGCGCCCACTTCCAGCCCGACCACGCGGTCAATTTCATCGTCGCGGGCGGTGAGCATGAGGATGGCGGCGCTCATTTCCTTGCGCAGGACCCGCGCCACTTCGAAACCGTCCATTTCGGGCAGCATGATGTCCAACAGGATTAAGTCGGGCTTCAACTTGCGGGCAGCTTCGAGCGCGGAGCGCCCATCCGCTGTTATCTCGACGCTATACCCCTCTTTTTTCAGGTTATAGGCAAGCGCTTCCTGCAAACCCACTTCATCTTCGACGATTAATATTTTTTCAGGCATGTCTGGCACTATATCATACGGGTCCAATCCGTCGGTTAAGACGGGGTTAATGACATTAATACCGTTTGTTAACGCTTTGGCGGGCGTTTTCAGCCGAAAAAGGGAATGGGGACTATTTCCGTCCGCGAATCGCAAGGGGCAGGGTTACGATCAGAACAATGACAACACCCATGACCACAATTCCATCTGTCGAGCCGATCTCAGAGTCGTCGTTTTCCTGCATGATCGGGCTTGCATGTTGGAGGGGGGCTGATGCCAGGGCAAACGCGGACGACGGATTGAAATTTGTCAAACTTAGGGCGAAGATCAGAACTGCCAGGAGCGCCGCTGCAACGCCAAAAAGATGCTTTGATTTCATCGTGAGGTCATTATAAATTGAATCGCGCCTGAGCGCCGGACAGAATTGAATGTAGTAACGCGGGGTCTGTTTTTGTGTTTCACATTTGGCAATTTCAAGCGGCAGACAATTCTTATTTCAACTCGACATCTTCTGACCTTGCAAAAAGACAAACAAGAGTTAACTTGTACTTTTTTACACTTTCAATGTATAATTTTACCGTTGTGCGCCAATATCTGTGGCGCACAAATTGATGTAAAATGACGAGAGTGCGCGCGCAAGGACATAATTGGGTGTTCATTTATTGGCAGAACGACGCGACGCATTGTTTTTCAATGATTTATCAAGGCAATTGGCTAATGCTGTCATTACGGACGAGACGGCGTTACTTATATTCATTTCAGGAGCATCCATGATCAAAAAGTTATTTGACTGGCTGAAACAGCCGCTGGGTTTGATTGCGGTGGGAATCGTGTTCCTGGCGTTGTTCAGCGCGGCTGCCTATGGGTTGTGGACGACCCAGCAGGCGCCCGAACAACCCGTTCCGGGATTTCCCCACAAGACCCACGTTGCCTTTGGCATTCAATGTTTGTATTGCCATCCGGGGGCATCGAAGGGCCCCGCTGCCGGGCTTCCCTCACAGGCAAAGTGTTGGGCGTGCCATAACCAGATCGTCAAAACCCGCGACAGCGCATTGCTGGCCCCACTTAAGGACGCCGTTTTGAGCGGGCAATCGCTTGAATGGGTTCCCGTTGCTATTGTCCCAGATTTTGTTCAATTCAATCATCGTGCACACATTGCAGCAGGGAAGAACTGCGAAGACTGCCATGGCGATGTAAGCCAGATGGGCATCTACGAGAATCCGCAGGTGATGAACATGGGCTGGTGTTTGAACTGTCACATCGAAGCGGCTGGTGAAGATCAGGAAAAACTGATCAAACTTGCCGACTGCGGCACGTGTCACTACTAAACCGGGCGAAAGGAATCCATTATGACTGAACAATTTTCCCGGCGTGATTTCCTAAAACTGGCTGGCTTGGGAGCGGCGACTACAGCGATCCTCACAGGGTGTGGTCCCGCTTCGCGTTATGTTAAGCGCGAACCTTACCAGCAGATGCCCGAATATAACTCGGTTGGGCAAAGTACTTATTACGCCACTACATGCCGCGAATG
>DAOTXI010000267.1:0-4179 GCA_034435475.1 Anaerolineales bacterium | reverse complement strand
CTTTCGGATAAATGGGGGCGCGGGGCGGTCATCACCATCGGCTCGGCAACCCTCATCCTTGCCTGCATCGCCGCGACGATCTCTCCCGATGTCCTTCCGCTCGGCGTGGCTCTCTTCCTGCTCGGCTTGGGTTGGAATTTCTGTTTCGTCGGCGGTTCGGCTTTGCTTGCCGACCAACTCTCACCCGCCGAACGCGCGCGCACGCAGGGCTTCAACGACCTGCTGGTCGGGCTTGCCTCCGCGCTCGGAAGTTTGGAAAGCGGCTTCATCTTCGCCTCGCTCGGCTACAACATGATGGCGTACGTCAGCGCGGCGGTGGCGGTGATTCCGCTGGCGGCTGTTCTGATCTGGATGATTCGAAAACCCGCCTCCCCGCAACCCGTTGCATGATTTGCCTTCTCGGACCGCGCTATAAATTATTCCTGCTCTTCTTCGCGTTCGGCGCGGGGTTGGTCTTCTTCGTCGGCTGGCTCACTCAGTTCCACGCGCTCGGCAACGACTACTGGAATATTCTTTATTACGGGCGGCATATGACTCTCTCCGAGCCCGAGTCTTTGTATAACGGATTCTATCCCTTTGGATATCCCCTCCTCATCGGGCAGATGCCCTTCACCTATGTCCTGCCCCTCTCCTACGCCTTGAATGCGCTTCTCGCCGGACTTTTAGTTGCCTCTGTTTCGACGCTTATTTCCTACTCTGATTCCGTTCCCGTCACGGTCATCGCCTTTTACTCAGTAGTCGCCGCTCCCTTTGTTTACCAGAACGCCGTCACCCTCAGCCCCGACATCGGCGCGGCGGGGTTCACTGCCTTTGCGGTTTTTCTATTGTGCAGGGATTGGCTTGTACCCGTAATGAAGTTTGCCGTACCGCAAACTTCAGTTTGCAACCCTGACAAACTGAAGTTTGTCGTACTTCCCATCGTCACCGGAATCTCTCTTGGACTTTCCTTCCTCTGGCGCACTCACGCCCTTGTCTCCATCGTCGCCATTCTTGCCGGGTATCTTCTTCTAAATGTAAATGGGATTCGCCCATTTCGTCCCTTGATTTTGCTCATTGTTTCGATGACCGCCGTTGCGGGGCTGCAAAGTATCGTCAACCTCCTCTCCGGTCACGGACCCTTCGAAACCGCCCAAGCCTTCAACCTGTATAAATTCTTCAACGGTGTAGACTGGACCAATCCGCCCGGTCCCGCCGAGATCGAAAAGTTTTCGCTGATCCAGTTCGTAGTCGCAGACCCCGTCCGCGCATGGGGGGCGTATCAACCCTTCTTCTTCTATTTCATCCAACATGTCTGGGCGGCGGCGTTGGCTTTTATCCTCTCGCCAAAGGGACGTTATTCCCGCCTCTCGTTATTCTTCTTCATCTTTATCGTCCTGTACGCCATCCCCATCTCCCTCAGCGACAGCGCCCGCTCGCCCGTGATCTTGATGACCGTCTTCCTGCCATCGGTCGCGCTTCTGCTCGCAGTCCTGATCGAGACGACGAAAAAATTCCTGCCGACCCTCCGCTTCTCCGAGTGGATCGTCACTACCATATTCATCGGGATCGGTTTCAACACCCTCTCAGGTTGGGCTTTGTACGATATTGGAATCACCCGCGCCGCAATTGCCGAACGCAAGGTCCTTTCCGTCATCGAACAGACATTAATCTCAAACGGCATGACCTCGCCCGGGCAGGTCTTCGCCGACCGTTATGATTTCTACACCCCCAACACCATGCCCTATCGCGCGCGCAGTATTGACAAATGGTCTCTTGATTGGTTCTGGGGACTGGCGGAGGAATACCCGCTCCTGCCCAATGATTCGTGGGAATCGTTCTCAGCCGCCAGCCGGGAACAGGGCATCCGCTATCTCGTGCTGGGACCCAACAGCCACTTCCGCGGAGAAATTTTTCCTCCCATTTACAACGATGAAGTTGATCTCGACTCGTATGGTTTGCGTTTCATCGGGCAGAGGGGCAAAATGAGGCTGTACGAATTCAAATGAAAGCCCGCTTGCAAGCCTTCTTTCAATCGTCAGATGCCGTTCCTTTACTGATCGGCATTGTCGTATCCCTGCCTTTGCTCTTTCGCAATGCGCTCGTCCATGATTTCCCAATGGGGTACGCGGGTCTGTTCACGCAAATGGCGGCTCAAATCGTGGATGCAAATTTTGCCCTCCCAGTTTCTTCGCCCTACTACGGTCCCGGCGGGATTCCCTTTGCGTATCCGCCTTTCGGTTTGTATCTTCTCGCGGTGTTTATAAAGTTAACTGGCAGTACCTACTTCATCCTGCGCTGGCTTCCGCCTCTTTTGAGCCTGCTTTCCGTCGTCCTGACGTTTTTCCTCTCGAAAAAATTCTTCAACCTCCCCCTCGCCGCGATGATGACCATGATCCTGACCGCGGCTTCGTTCGATCTGCATACCGCGCACATCTGGTCGGCGGGAATTGTCCGCGCGCCTGCATTCGTGTTCGCCATCCTTTTCATTTATTTTTATTCCGCAGACGCCGCTGAACGTTCGTTGAAGAACTCGATCCTCGCTGGCGTGTTTTTTGGGCTTGCCTTCCTGAGCCATCTCGCCTATGGCTTGTTCTGTCTGTTCTGGCTTGCGACCGCCTCAATCTCCCTGCGAGATTGGAAGATTTCCCTCCGTGATGCGTTTGTAACCGGGGTGATCGCTTTGTTGGTTTCAAGCGTGTGGATCGTTCCCATCGTTTCGACTCATGGGTGGGAGGTTTTTTCAGGCGCGTTGAACTCTCACGGCGGGAGTCAATTTGTCTCCGGTTCTTTCCGCTTGGGCGATTTGCTTCGGCTTCTGTATTTCAACCTTGCGCCGATCCTGTCCAATCCGCTTCTTGCCATTCTTGTGTTTGTGGGTTTGTTCTACCTGCTTTTGCATCGGCAATTTCGGTTTATGTTCTTCTTTGCCTTGGTAATTCTCTTCTTCCCTGAGAATGCCCGTTTTGTCTCCTGGCTGGGGTGTTTCATCGCCGGGTATGGGTTATGGTATGTTTCAATCCAACTGAGCGAATGGCTGGGGAGGTTTGTCAAATTCCCTCAGTACGTTTGGATATTTCTCGCGCTGGGTATTTTGTGGTGGAATGGATTTGTATCGCTGACTCGTTTTTCGCCGCTTCTCACCGAGTCCGCGCTGGAGTTGCAGGAAAGGCGGGCGGAGATTTTTTCAGGCGATGGAGCCTATCTCGCCTTGCTGGCGCAGGATGAGGCGGAGTGGCTGCCCTTTCTTTTGGAACGTGAACCGCTCGTCTCGCAGTGGGGCAGCGAATGGCTGGGAACGTACGACGAGCAGACCCGTTTGATGTCGCTGTTTCAGGGCTGCCGCAAAGAGAAGGATTGGGGGTGTGTAAAGGCTGTCTTCGCCGAATTGGATGAGACGCCCCGCTTCATCATCACGTATCGGGTCGAGAAAAAACTCAACGAGCAGATTTCGGCTGATCCGCTTTGGGTGGAGGTCCATGCCAATGGGCGGTACATGGTCTGGGCGGAGTCTGAGCCGCGCTGAGGGGTGGATCAGGCTCCGGAATCAAAAAGAGTCCGCGGGTTGTCATCCACGGACTCTTTTACGCATCATTGATTATCGTTGAATCTTCTTCCCTTTGAGCCCGGCCGATTTCATGGCGCTGCCAGCTTTAGCCGCCCCGCCAGAACTGGAGCTTTTTGCCGATTTGAGCGCGCCGCCCATGCTTTGACCAAACATGCCCAGGGCGGTATTGAGAGTTTTTTCCGCATCCGCTTCGTTCATGCCCGTCCGTTGTGAAACTTCGCGAACCATGCCGCTTGTGTGCAGGACGTTCGAGTCGATCCTGCCCGAGCCCATTTGAGTTAGCATGTCATCGAGGTCGAAGGAATTGGAATCCCTGCCGGAGGTTGGATGGTGGGCGAGCAGTTTATGCGCCACGAGTGAGACGACGATCATCGCGATCTCGGGTGGGATGTTCACCTTCTTGGCGAGTTGCGCCACGTAAGGCTGGAGCAACATCATGAGCGGATCATTCCCCGCCATGGACTGGTTCATCGCCCCGGACTGGTTCTCGCCTATGAACATTTCGAGCATTCCCATCATGCCGCCCAAACCGCCCTGCTGGTTCGATGCTCCCGTCATTTGCGAACCGCCCCCGCCGCCGAGCAGACCGCCGATGAGGTCTGCCATCGGGTCCGCGCCCTGGCTGGGGGCATTGC
>DAOTXI010000266.1:0-2977 GCA_034435475.1 Anaerolineales bacterium | reverse complement strand
ACCAACTTTTCATCCGGCGGACAAGCCTCCTGCGCCACCGCGAGCATTTCAGGCGCCGAACTCACCCCACCCGCATATATTCGCTTTTGCAGCCAGAAGGCAACATTGACCAGACCGATCATCACCGGCACTTCCACCAGCGGACCAATGACTGCCGCAAACGCCGCGCCGCTGTGAATGCCAAAGACCGCCACGGCAACCGCAATCGCCAGTTCAAAATTATTACTGGCGGCTGTGAAAGAGAGCGTGGTCGTCTTGGAATAATCCGCGCCGATGGCATGACCCATCCAAAACGAGACGAGGAACATTAGCACAAAATAAATCAACAGCGGAATGGCGATCCGCACCACATCAAGCGGAAGTTGCACAATGAGGTTTCCTTTGAGCGAGAACATCACAACAATGGTGAAGAGCAGGGCGATCAAGGTCAGCGGGCTGATCTTTGGAACGAATTGGGTGTAATACCATTCCTTGCTTTTGAAGCGCAGCATGATAAAGCGTGTCAGGAATCCCGCCAAAAAGGGAATACCCAAATAAATAAACACGCTCTGCGCGATCTCGCCAATGGTGATCTCCACCACCGAACCCGTCAGCCCAAACATGGGCGGCAGCACCGTGATGAAGACCCAGGCGTACACACTGTAGAACAGCACCTGAAAAATGCTGTTGAACGCCACCAAGCCCGCCGCGTATTCCGTATCGCCATGCGCCAGTTCGTTCCATACGATCACCATCGCAATGCAGCGCGCCAGACCGATCATAATCAAGCCCGCCATATGCTCGGGGTATCCGCGCAGAAAAATAATTGCCAGCGCAAACATCAGCACGGGACCAATGATCCAGTTTTGGATGAGAGAGAGCGTCAGCACTTTCTTGTTGCGAAAGACTTCGCCCAACTCTTCATACTTCACCTTCGTGAAAGGCGGGTACATCATCAAGATCAAACCAATCGCAATCGGGATGTTTGTTGTCCCAACCGACACCGCTTCATTGAAACGGTTCACGCCTTCGGGAAATAAAAAGCCGATCAACACGCCCGCTGCCATGGCGAGAAAAATCCACAAGGTCAGGTAACGGTCGAGAAAAGAAAGTTGTTTGGAAAGGCTGGTTTGTTGCGACATGGTAACTCCGATATTAAATGTTGGATAACAATTTGATCATCACACGCTCGATGTCATCGCGCACCGAGCGAAAATCATTCAAGTCATCGGTCAGCGCGGGGTCGGGAAAACTGTGATGAACCTTCCTCCCTTTTCCCAGCCAGATGGGACATTCTTCAGCCGCCGAATCGCAAACCGTGACGACGAGGTCGAAGTCTACGCCTTGAAATTCATCTGCGCGCTTTGAACTACCCGTATGCTGTATCCCGATTTCTGCGAGCGCTTCCAACGCTTTGGGGTGGACGTAGCCCGCAGGCTTCGTGCCCGCGCTGACCGCCTGCCAAGTCTCCCCCATCCGCGCATTGACGATTGCCTCCGCCATTTGCGAGCGGCAGGAATTTCCCGTGCAAAGAAACAAAACTTTTTTCACAACAGCCTCTTCTCGGTTTTTTCGTCATTCTACCGGGCAGATGAAAAATAATTCTTATCGGCTTGTTAAAGATGATTATGCTGTTTGCAATGCGTCAGCGACCCATGTGGTCACTTCCGCAGGCGTGTGAAATCTTCCAAAGGAAACCACTTTTTCATTGATCACCAGCCCCGGCGTGGATGTGATGCCATACGCCATGATGTCGGGGTATTCGGTCACTTTGACCACATCCGCTTCGATGCTCATTTCCTCCACAACTTTGCGGGCGATCTGCTCCAGCCGTTTGCAGTTGGCGCAGCCTGAACCTAGAATTTTGATGGTAAGCATTTGAAATCTCCTTTACAAATTTTGTAACGCGAGAGTTATCTCGCGGACTTTTAATTTGCATCATGGGTATTACACAGTAGGGACGAATCCAACCGCATTCCACACTCTGCGCAAAGGGCGACCCTTTCTGTTGCTTGTCGCCACACCCAGCCCGGACGGGTCGCCCTACGATGAAATCGCGTAAGGTGGTCACATAACCAGATTGAACATATAGCCCGTGAGAATGATTGCCGCAGCAATCACCCCGATAAAGATGGCAATCAATTGCGGTTTTAGCACGCGCCGCAAAATGATGGCTTCGGGCAGGCTCAAGCCCACCACCGACATCATGAACGCCAGCACAGTCCCAAGCGATGCGCCTTTATCCAGCAGGGCGCTGACGATGGGAATCACGCCCGCCGCGTTGGAGTAAAGCGGGATGCCCACCAGCACTGAAGCCGGGACACTCCACCATGCGCCTTCGCCCATGATGCCTGTCAGCGCGTCCTGCGGAACATAACCGTGAATGAATGCGCCAATGCAGATGCCGATGATGACATACAAAAAAACCTTCTGCACAATTTCTTTGGTGCTGTCCCATGAGCGGCTGATGCGCTCTGACCAGGTCAGTTTTTCTTTGAGTTTCAAATCCATATTGGCGCGCGGTTTGATGTCATAGACGAAGCCTTCGACATAGCGTTCAAGTTTGAGACGTCCCAAAATCAACCCGCTGACTACACCAATTGTCACGCCGGAGAGCAGGTACAAGCCCGCAATTTTCCAGCCAAACAAGCCGATCAGCAGGACGAAGGCGACTTCGTTCATGAGCGGCGAGGTGATGAGGAAGGAGAAGGTTACGCCGAGCGGAATGCCCGCCTGCACAAATCCAATGAACAGCGGAACCGATGAGCAGGAGCAAAAAGGCGTGATTGCGCCGAATGCGGCTGCCATGATGTTGCCAATCCCTTCGCCGCGCTTCTCGACCAATGCGCGTACTTTTTGGGTATCTGTCAGGTTTCAGGACATCGTGAACTATTTTATCTCGGAAAAGTTCCAAGACATCGTGAACTATTTTGCGGTTTCGACCTTTAAGTTGAAGTTGCTCCATACTGTCTCTCCAAAGGAGAGCGCGGTATGGATG
>DAOTXI010000265.1:0-2103 GCA_034435475.1 Anaerolineales bacterium | reverse complement strand
AATGCAATTGATCTTTGCGTTCGTTTTGGTATATGCCATTCTTTGGGCATGGCTCAAGTGGGTGGAGAAACGTCCCTTTTGGACGCTTGGTTATGAAGCTAAAAACGCCCTCTCCCAATACGGGCGCGGATTTGCCATCGGCGCATTGATGTTCGCAGGCTCGGTTGGAATTCTGGCTTTGTCCGGTAGTGTCTCATTTGAGCAAGGTGAGCCATTCAAACAAGGCTTCGCCGCCGTCGCAGGTGTGCTGCTCGTCCTGATCGGCTGGATCGTTCAAGGCGGCGCGGAAGAAGTGCTCATTCGCGGCTGGGTCTTGCCTGTCATTGGGGCGCGCTACAAGCCGTGGCTTGGCTTGTTGATCTCCTCCCTCATCTTCGCCCTCCTGCATGGACTCAACCCAGGTTTAAGCGCCATCGCCCTCGTCAACCTGGCATTGTTCGGCGTGTTCGCTGGTCTGTACGCCATGCGCGAAGGCTCCATGTGGGGCATCAGCGCTTTGCACAGCGTCTGGAACTGGGTTCAAGGCAACTTCTTCGGCTTCCAAGTCAGCGGCACCGACGCCGAAGGTGGCACCCTCATCAACCTGATGGAAACCGGCGCAGACTGGCTCACCGGCGGCGAGTTCGGTCCCGAGGGCGGGTTGGCAGTGACGGTTGTGTTGTTGGTTGGGATTTTGGTTGTGTTGTTTTGGAAAAGTAGGGAATACGAAAGCTCCTAACATAAAATTAAGGAAATGGGATACATAACATTTGCCCTGTTTGTATATACCAAGGAGCATGTAGATTATTTGCCGAAGCTACAGCCTCTATTGACGTAGAAAAGGTTCTTGATAAGCTATATAAATTATCATTCTTCTGAACGGTATACGAAAATCCTTTTCCTCCAATTGGAGTACAACAAGGCGAGTTGACCATTACTGCTTGGTTGATCACAAAAACACCTGCAGCGACATGCGGATTTTGAGTCTGAATGCTTTGTTCTGTAACATTAAATCTCGATGCTACACTTTGAATGCTATCTCCAGGCTGAACCACATACATGCAATAACTTGGTCCGCCCTCCTCATTTACGAGTCGCACCTCCGCAGTAACCAACATCGGAATCTCTGTAACAGAGGGGGATTCAATTGTAATAATTGGCTCAATTATCGGAGAGGGTGTCACATAAGAAGTTGCCGTAGGCAATAAATCCTTTGTAACAGTTATTATTATCTGAGGCAAAGTAATTTCTTCATCTGTGGAAGAAAAAAATAATTTTATTAAACCCATAGACAGCACAGGGCTGGCAATCAACAAAAGACAAACAAAAAATATTAGAAATGAGCCTAAAGCCCCTTTAAAAACCCTCTTTTCAAGGGGTGAATTAGTTTCCGTCAAACTTTCAACAACAAGTTTTTTTCCGCGTAACAAAACTATTTGAATTACCGCGTCACGCCATCCTAAAACGCCAGTTTGAGCAATTGTTAAACCAAAATCAACACCAAGGTCAACGACATCGCTAACAACATCACGCCAATCTTCCCGAAAATACCTTTCCACAATTAATCTTAGAAACTCCCGCAAAGACTTGTCTTCATTCGTTAAAGGACGACTTCCTAGGATATATTCTTTGCCTTCTTGGGCGTTCCCAAACAGGAGTTGCCGCCATATATCAATGGTCTTAAAAGTTGCCCTGCCAACTGAAAGCAACTGTCTCTTTAAATTAATCTCCTCTGGATAGCCGATTGTTTGAGCGTGAGCAATTTGCAGAAAATACAAATCAAACAGCGGGTGAGAATCTAGTTGTAGTTCCTGCCAATATGCCCTTCTTAACGCTTGAAGTTCGCTCGACGTTATTGGTATAAGTGGCTCATATATTTTTATTGGATAACCCGAAGAGTCAATTTTCTGGCTGATTTCGTCAATCTTAGATATGTCTTTAATAAGCGGCAAAAAATCCGACAAGATTGTTTTATGAACATTTTCTTTGATTTCTTCCAATTCTTGAAGCGTTGAGTTCACCAATTTCTTGATTCTAGGATCATTTGACTGTCTGTGAATTGGATTGTTTTTCAAAACTTCCAAATTCGCCCCAATGAATCGTCTTAGCATCAAGTTACCCGCC
>DAOTXI010000264.1:0-1751 GCA_034435475.1 Anaerolineales bacterium | reverse complement strand
GTCTCCGCGGGCGTGTATGCGGTCATCCGCATGTTCCCCATCATCAGCCTCGATGAGAAGACGATGACCTTCGTCGCCTTCATCGGCGCATTCACGGCTCTTTTTGCCGCGACGATTGCGGTGGCTCAAAACGATATCAAGCGTGTGCTGGCGTACTCGACAATCTCCCAACTTGGTTTCATGATCGCCGCACTCGGCATCCATGCCTATGTGGCGGCGACCTTCCACCTCGTCACACACGCCTTCTTTAAAGCGTTACTCTTCCTTGGCTCCGGCTCGGTCATACACGGCATGGAGCATGGCGTCCTGCACACTGGCAATCACAAAGTGGACCCGCAGGATATGTTCAACATGGGCGGCTTGCGGCACAAGATGCCAAAGACCTTCTGGACCTTTCTCATCGGCGGGTTTGCCCTCTCCGGCTTCCCTCTGGTGACGGCTGGTTTCTGGTCGAAGGATGAAATCCTTGCGGACGCCTGGGCGCACGGACATACCGTTGTCTTTTTCACCCTTGCCATTGCCGCCTTCCTAACCGCCTTCTACACTATGCGTCAGATCACGCTGACTTTCTTCGGCGAACCCCGCACCGAGGAAGCGAAGCACGCGCATGAAACTCCGTGGACGATGACGACGCCGCTGATCGTGCTTTCTGTCTTTGCGGTCGGGTTTGGCTGGGTCGGCATGCCGCACTGGATTACCGGCGGACTGGTTGAAAATTGGTTCCATCATTTTGTCGGCTCGATGCTGCATGAACATTCGGAGGAACTGGCGTTCAACATCGTTCCGCTGGCAACCTCATTGGTCGTTGCGCTCGGCGGTTTGGCGGCTGGATATTTTGCGTATCGCAATGTCAAATCCCCGGCGGAGGACAAACTGCAAATCCCCGTCCTCAAGAACAAATGGTATTTCGACGAACTGTATAACTTCGTCTTCATCAAACCCGCTGTCTGGTTCTCGGGAGTCTTCGTCTCGCAATGGATGGATAAAGGCTTGATTGATGGAATCCTCCACCTGTTCGGACCCGTTACCGGCGGAGTCGGAAGCGGGATCCGTAATTATTTCGACGTGCCCATCATCAATCGCTTCTTCGGCGATGGTTCCGCGCAAGTGACCTGGTGGTTTGGCAGAAACCTGCGCCCGATCCAGACCGGACGCATCCAACAGTATCTCCTGCTTTCGCTGATCGTCCTTTTTGTTGTGGGCGGGTTGCTGTACTTCCTGTTGATGGCGTAGGAGAAAATCATGGACTATCTCAACACTCATCTCCTCAGCCTCATTCTTTTCAGCCCCGCTGTTGCGGCGTTGATCATGTTCTTTCTGCCGGGCGATGCCAAACTTCACCGCTGGTTTGCCTTTGCCGCCAGCCTGATTCCCTTTGCGCTGACACTGGTCCTTTGGAACAACTTCGACCCGAATGCGGGCGGTTTCCAGTTCGAAGAAAAATATATCTGGTACGAAGCCATCAACTCCTCCTTCCACATCGGCGTGGATGGGATTTCGTTCTCGATGGTTTTGCTTACCACACTGCTGACGCCGCTTGCCATCCTTGCTTCGTTCAGCGTGACGGACCGGGTCAAGCCGTACATGATGCTCTTCCTCTTCCTCGAAACGGGGATGCTGGGCGTCTTCCTTGCGCTCGACCTTTTGATCTTCTTCGTCTTCTGGGAGGTTGGTCTCGTGCCGATGTACTTCCTCATCAATCAGTGGGGGAGCGCCAACCGCAACTATGCCTCGCTCAAGTTCATGATCTA
>DAOTXI010000263.1:0-5101 GCA_034435475.1 Anaerolineales bacterium | reverse complement strand
CCATCATCAACAGATAGGCATTAAAGGCGACGACCGCGCCGATGGTCAATTCACCGGCAATAACCATCCGCCCGCCGAAATAGAGAATGAGAATTGTGCCAATGGTGATGAGCCAGTTCGTTGTCGGCATGATCTTTGCCCATTCATCAATGACGCGCAGCCACTTGCGGAAAACGTCCATGTTGGCGGATTCAAATCTGCGGGTCTCATATTCCTCCCTCGCAAAAGCGCGGACAACCTGCACGCCCGTCACATTTTCCTGCAAACGGTTCGAGACCTCCCCCACCGCCTGATCCACAGCGAAGAATAATTTCCCGATCTTCGTCCCGAAACTTCCCGTCATCAGGATAAGCGGAATCATCGGAATGAGGGCAATGACCGCCAGATAGATACTCACCGAAAGCATGACGGCAAGAATCCCCACAGTAAGCAGGATGAAACGCACAAGCTCCGGGATGGATGAACCCGCGAACTTCTCGATGGCGCGCACATCCTCGATACAGCGCGAGATCAACTGCCCGGACTGGGCATGGTCGTGATACTCAAAGGGCAGATATTGAATGTGGTCATACATGCGATTGCGCAAATCGTACCCAACATGCGATGCCACCCACTCCGATGCATAACGGTTGCCCAAGCCCAGCAGCGCAGAAACAAGCCCCAGCCCAAAAAGAAGAAGCGCGGAACGGACAAGGTAGGCCGAATCGCCGCGCAACAACCCGTCGTCAATCACCGATTGAATGATGCGCGGGACGATCAGATTGAAGCCTGTCAATGTCAATAACATCAACAGACTTGCTGTCACCTGCCATGTATAGGGGCGCAAAAATGCGGCTGTTCGTAATAGATTTTTCATATGCGGGGATTTAAGGATACCACAACGGAGTTATGTAAAATCAAGCGTCACGTTGGCAATTAACCGCCGACGGCGGATCGCGGTTGAGGACTCCCATCTTTGAATTGACGCTCCCCCTTTGGGTCAGTTCAACGAATGACGGGACTTGGAATCTCCATCTTGAATACCCGGAACATCCCTCGAATCAGGAAGGAGCCGGACAGAACGATTAACCACATGTAAATGAAGATGCTTCGCGGAAAATTTTCGAAACCGCCGAAGAAATAGACCGCGTAGACGATCCCGGCGATCAGGGCAATTCCCAGCGTAACGCTCAACGCGGTCACGCGCGCCCATTGCAGGAAAGGCTTCTCCAACACCGCCCGGCGGCAGGAACCGATCAAAAGTGAAATTACAGGGAATACTGTAAAGCCGAGCCAGATTGCTAATCGTTCCATGTCTTGATAAGCGCGATAATCGCGCAGGAGTGGGAAACGAATTTTGAAAATAAAGAACGCCGTCAGCAAAATAACCGCAAGGTCAAGCAGGAACACGCGGATGAAGGTGGCCTTCACCAGACTTTTCAGGCGCGTTCGCAAGGGGATGTCGAGATAGAAATGAACCAGGAAGCCGGTCAGAATCATGATCGGCAAAAAGGTCACATCGAAAACAAACTGCGGATTTTCCACGCCATAATCATGAAGGGCGCGCTCATACAACCAATACATCGGGACGTGAAGGATGTAAATGGCGTACGCCGTTTCGCCCAAATTGACCAACACGGGATGACGAAAGGCAGCCGAGAGGCGAGAATCATCCAAAGCCAGCGCCACAATGAACAACGCCATCAACGGAGCCAGCAGCCCAGACATGGGTTGGAGGTTGTGCGGAAGTGCGGGGTAAATATCCGAACTGAGCACGGTGTATCCGCCAATCAAAAACAGACTTGTTAATAATATAAGCAGAATGGACTTCGGGTTGTATCCGACGCCGCGTCCCTCCCGCAGATACCAGATTCCACCCACAACTCCCATGACAAAGGAACTGAGGTGAAACAGCGGGAAGTACACAACAAAATCCCTAAATTCGGGGAAATATCGCATCCAAAGCACATAATGAACCGCCTGGCTGATTCCCCATAGCGCAACAGAAAACCAGATCAGGGTCCGGTTGGAACGCCCCGCTGCCCAAAGCAGGATGAATGGAAACAGGGCGTAAAAGAAAAACTCGACCGTCATTGACCAGGACGAGTAGTTGAAAGATTGCGCGTACGCGGGAATCCATGCCTGGACGACAAAAATATTCGCAAGAAACTTTTGCGGTTTGATGCGGAATAGTCCGTCGTAATAATACAGGCAGGTCAGAATGAAAGAAATGATGTAAAGCGGATAGATGCGCACAAAACGCGCCCGCCAGTAACTGGAAATATCCAGTTTTTCGCCCGGCTTGAAATAAACAAGCGCCATGACAAAGCCAGAGAGGACATACAGGTAGGAAACAGCCGTCGGCGCCGAGCGTAAAATGGCGGAGAAGGGGAAAAAGTCCAGTACCCCCATGTAGTACGAGCCTGTGCCATGATAGAAAAGCACAAGAAGGATCATGGCAAACCGGGTGAATGTTAGTTGGTCAACGCGCTTCATCGAACCTCTTCGTCAAAGTCCGCCTATTCTACTTGAAGTACGGGAAAAGTGACGCGAGAGAGTTGGGAGGTTTTTGACTCTGCCCCCATCCTTACACATGACGGCAAGCCGCCGTCCTTTGCAATGCGTACGAACAGCGGCTTGCCTGAAAACTTTCGTATGCTACAGGTTAGACATCCACTGCCAGGCAGGTGAGCGTTTGCTCCACACCCGGAATGGGTTGAATTTCAAGCGCGGTGATCTTTCCCATCCCGGCAATATCATCGGTCTCAGCCACCGCCACCACATCGTAAGGACCGAAGGTCATATGCGCCTCCTTGATGGTCTTCATCCGGCGAAGCTGGTCAACAACATCCTTAACCTCCCCCGCGCGGACTTTGATCAGGACATATGCTTTCATTGTGAATCTCCTTTTTATAATTCTCTTTTAGATCGGAGGAAAACCACCCAATAGACTGACGCCACGAGGGCGACCCCACCAATGATATTCCCAATCGTAACAGGAATCAGGTTTTTGATGAAAAATGCCTCCCAGGTCAATGCTTCGAGACCGGGTACTTTCCCGGCGACCTTCTCCACAAAGGATGGATCGAACATCTTGACAAGCAATGCGTAAGGGATGAAATACATATTTGCAATGCTATGTTCAAAACCAGCCGCAACAAAGGCTGTGATGGGAAAAATAATCGAAGCGATCTTGTCCAGTGTGGTGCGCGCGCTAAAGGTAAGCCATACGGCAAGACAGACCAGCCCGTTACACAAGATGCCGAGCGCCACGGCTTGAAGAAAATCCAGCTGGCATTTTGCAACTGCGGTCTTCAATGCCGCAATGCCGACCGCATCCGCCCCAAAGGTGTATTGTTTTGTAAAAAACATCAGAATGGCCGTGCCAATGGCGCCGATGAAGTTGCCCGTGTAAACGATCCCCCAATTTCGCAAAAGAGCAGGGGTTGTGACCTTGCGGCTCGCCCAGGCCATAATGATCAGGTTGTTACCGGTGAAAAGTTCCGCGCCGCCAACAACCACCAGAATCAAGCCGAGGCAGAAGACAAGCCCGGCCAGCAGGCGGGTCACCCCGTAGGGCAGCCCGGTTGAAAATGCCGCGCTTCCGTCCGCAGCCGTCACAGACATCCCCCCTGCCGATACCGTGGTTGCGAATATTGCGCCAAGTGAAATGAACGCTCCCGCAAGAACAGACAGCATCAACATGGTGAATGCCGGCATCTCGGCTTTCCGAACGCCGAGGTATTCCGCCCGCGTAGCCATTTCGGCGGGCAATAGTGCATCAATACGAATCTCTGTCATAAGGGTTTATCCTCTTGCTAATTTGTGATTTATTTCACAATAAAAGTATAACAGAACCATAAAAATCAGACCAGACTCTATGTAACCGAAAGCAAGTGATATTAATCCAATGATTTTTCTCTTTTGCGTTTTCGGACTGAGAGGAGGGAGCCCAGCCCAGCGGCGAGCAAGGCCGCCAGGACAATTCCTCCAACCACCGCCCCCCCGCTCTCAATGGACGTAGGCGGGGTTGGAAGTGGTGTAGGCGTATTGGTGACAGTTGGGATGACGGGTTGCGTGATCGTAGAAGTTGGAATTCCCAAAGTGACCGTGGCCGGAATCTCCGTCGGTTCGGGAGTTTCAGTGGAGGCGCGGCGGATGAGCAATATTTGACCCTCAAATATCTCGTCGCTGGCAAGACTGTTCAGCAATTTCAACTCGGCAATGGTGGTTTCGTAGGCGATGGCAATACTCCAAAGAGCCTCATTCTTTTGGACGAGATGATAAATCTCACCATTGGACAGCGACGTGTTCGGGATGATCGTCCCCGGTGTGACCGTCAGGGAGACGGGCGTTGACGGGGTTTCAAGCAACGGTTCGTCATTCGAGCCAACATTCATCACATAATAGGTGATTCCATTCGCGGCGGTAATCCCGACACCGACGTCATTAAAATCGGGAGAAAGCAGGGTCGGCGAGTCGATGTTGTTTGTCTGCCAGGCAGAGATCACATCGGCGTCAGTGATACCAGAGCCGGAAAAGATCGATTCAGCAAAGGCTCCACCCAGCGCAAGATCGCCCCCAACCGGGTATCCGGCGTTGATTGCTCTTTCAAAAGGACGTTTTCCATCCTTGTCGAAATGCGTGAGGACGCCAGTGCTTGCGATGTAATCGGCATGGCGTTGGGCAATTGCCATCAGGACTGGGTTTTCAACGTACAAGTCCAATGCGTTTTCTTTGCGCAGGGCATTTACTTTATCAATAAACTCGCTTGCAGTCAGGTGGGGCGAGAAAAGTTGCGGCTGGGAAAAAACTCCTTCGGACGGAAGCAGGGTAACAGTCAGAAAAAGAAGCGTGATAAAGGTTGGGAATATGATTCGGCGCATTCAAAAATTATACCCAGCAAACAAATATCGTATATTTTCGCTGTCAATAGACTATCGAAGTAAAAAAACATATAAGCAATGTTGAAATGGAAAAAGAAAACTCCCGAATCCTAATCAATCTCCAAAGGCTTTCTTTTTTATAGAACCTTTGGACTTACGCAAACTCATTCATTTCTTCAACCTTTGACCGCCAACAGCAGACCGCAGTCTGCCGTCGACAGTCAAGTTCTGGGAGT
>DAOTXI010000262.1:0-3211 GCA_034435475.1 Anaerolineales bacterium | reverse complement strand
CGGCGCTCAGGAAGAATTCGAAGCCGGATTTCCCAAAGGCGGGCGCAATGCCGCTGACCGTCAATTCATTTTTGGATTTGGTGTCGTAGAAGCCTGAGAGCCGCACGGTTATGCCAAGCATATCGGCATTGTTGGCATCCACAATGGTGCCTGCCACACCCTGCCAGTTGCAGGCTGCTTCAGGATGCATGATGGTGCTGTCAATGTAGGTAACGGTGGCGGTGAATGGCGCTTTGGGCGTGCGGGTCGGCGTCGGCGTTTCAGATGGAGTGATCAACGAAACCACAGTTGACGTTGCCGGAAGCGTATGCGTGGGAAGCAGGGTGACAGTGGCAGTTTCAGTCGGACCCGGCGGTGTGGGCGTCCACGTGGCGGGCGGCTGGATCTGGGTGATGGTCGGCGTCGGCGGGTCGTTGCGCGTGGGGTTCAGAAAATTATAGGCGGCGGCCGGGTTGACGAAGACCGCCACAAAATACGCGCCAACGCACAAGGTCAGCAACAGGGCAAGGATGGTCAGCATATCCCACAGGTCTAACCGCGAAGGCTGACTCTGTGGCGTGTCGTCGTAATCGTATTTGCTTCTTCTCATTAAGTCGCTCCAGAAAATAGAAGGTTGTTACGGCGCAATGACGATCTCACCCGATGCGCGCCGACCGGCGATCCAATCCATCAGGGCGCGTTCCTGCATGGCAAGCAGGGCATCGGGAGAAAGCGCATGATCGGCGCGTTCGACGGCTTTGAAAATATGGAACCCGGCTTCGGTGGGGATGATCGCGCTCACCTCCCCGGCTTGCAGGGCAAAGACCGCCTCGTCCGCATCCGCATCCAACAGGTATCCCTTTGGCACCCAGCCCAGTTCGCCGTTGGTGACCGGGTCGTATTGCGAGGCGAGTTCGTCGAAATCGGTCCCCGCGTTCAAATCCTGCAATGCGGTTTGCGCGTCGGCTTCATTATAGGTCAAAATCTGGCGCAGGTGAATTTGCTCCATCGAAACCGGAACCCCCGCAATGATTTTGTCACGCATCCATGCCGCTTCAACAGAGCGCTTCAATGCGATTCGGAAGGAGGCATCGTCGTACCCGTGGGCGGATTGCCACTGAGTCAACGCATCGGCGCTCCCAAGCTTGGTCGTCAGCGCATCAATACGAGACTGGAGGTCTGATTCTGTTACCTCGAAGTTTTCCTCCCTCGCGGCTTGACTCAGCAAGATCTGCGCGATCATATCTTCGAGGACAGTCTTCGCCGCGTCTTCATCTGTAACAGAGAGCCCCAGCGCGGTTTGTGCGGCTTTGAATCGCGCCAGTTCCGCTTCGTACTCGGCGGTGAGGATGTACTCTCCGTTTACAACCGCTGCCGAGGGTGGCGGAGTAGGAGTAGGCGGCGCGGGCGTTGGAGTCGGCTCGGAGGGGGTGGGCGTGCTCGAGGTCCCGAAGGAGGCGCAGGCGGTAATCCCCGTTGTGAGAAACAAGATTAGGACGATCCGTTTGAAAAACATCCCCGAAATTATACCGAAAAAGCAAACCGGCTCACCCCAAAATTCAGGACAGAGATTTTTGAGGGTTTTCTCAGTAGTCTTCGTGGACTCTGTGGTGAAATCTTTTGACAAGCCCACAAAATTAGATACTCCCTCATCTCCTTATTAAAACGGGTGGAAAGTTTTCCTGATACAATTATAGAATATAATTTCTATTTATAAACCCCCATTTATCTGAAAACTGTGTTAAATTCCCATCAACGAAAGGAGGAAATGATGAAACGCCTTGTCCTGTTTACAGGACTCCTCATCGCCCTGGCGGGATGCGCATCTCAAGACACGCCGCCTCCCCCCACGCCGATTCCGGCAACTGCCATCCAAACCATTCCCACCCCAACGCCTCTTCCCCCCACCCCGATTCCGGTCACGATTCCCGTGAAGGTGACTGCCGAACTTGCCAACTGCCGTTTCGGTCCCGGTATTGTGTACCTGACCCTGAATGAGATAAAAAACGGCAGGACACTTACCGCCGTGGGGCGCGACACCACATCGAACTGGTGGCAGGTCGAAGACCCCATCAACCCGGGCGGATATTGCTGGGTCTCCTCCGAAGTGACCGAAGAGGAAGGTGATACTTCATTTCTGCCCATCGTCCCCGCCCCCTTCGTCACCGTCACCAAAGTGGAGTTGCGCGTCGAGCCGAACCGCATCGTGGTCGGATGCAATGAATTCCCGCAGACGGTCTTCTTCGAAGCCGCCATCACCACAAACGGACCGACTCTGCTCACCTGGCAATGGGAAGCCAGCAACGGCGTCGTGTCAGACGTAGGCACACTGATCTACGAAGAGTCCGGCACGCAGTTGATTAATGAGTTTTATCGCATCAATGCGCCAAACCAATACTGGGTAAAGTTGAAGATACTAACCCCGAATGAAGTGATCGAAAAGGTCGCCTTCCCCGTCAGTTGCAACCCGTAAAGCAAGACCTGACAGTCACGCTTTCAGCGTGACTGTCAGGTCTCATAGTGTTTGGAATAAACCGCGTCAATCCTGCGGGAAGATCACGTTGCTATATCCAAGCGCATTGAAGAACCGATACAGATAGGCTTCGGCATTTTTTTCAGCCTGCAAAAGAATCCCATCCTCCAGCGCGACGCTCACGATCTTATCCTGCCCGCCCTGAATGGTTTGCAATACCAGGTTCGGGTCCACGTCCACGAGCAGACCTTCCTGAAGCGTATACACCTCGGTCTTATCGGTGCTCAACGTGGTCGCCAGAATTTCAGCCGGAGGGAGGTTGACGTACAGGACGCCGTTATCCATGCGCATATCTTCGGGCAGAAGTTTCTCCATATCAATGCCCGCGATCACCGTCCCATGCACCACCACCAAAATCTTCGTGCCGAACGCAAAATCGAACGTGCCCTGATTCAACTCACCGGTCATGACCTGCGAGACGCTATATTGGATCGTCTCCAAACGAGCCAGCGCGCGCACTTCATTGATATACGTCACCGGGTCGGGGATGATCGTCGGCGTGGGATTCGCCAGTTGCGCCACCTGCGTTTGCAACGCCTGATTCGCCTCGTTCACCTGCTCGAAGGGCTGCTGCGCCGCCGTGGCAGTCTCGCGCACCGTCTCTACGATAAAATAGACCCCGGCGGCAAGCACCACCAAAATCAGGATGGACATGATCGTGTTGAATGTATTTTTCATTTTCGTCCTCTCAGTCGTATC
>DAOTXI010000261.1:0-3726 GCA_034435475.1 Anaerolineales bacterium | reverse complement strand
TGGCGCGAAGTGACCCTGCTGACCATTGGGTATCTCGGCATTCGTCAACAACTGCCGAAGATCGCCGGTGAGGTGATTGATTCATTTGTCGAACACCAACCGGGTCCGGTGGGCGAGGCGGTTGTGCTGGCTGGCGATGCTGTGCTGGATACATGGCCCAATGGTGTGCCCCCGAGAAGCCGGGATCGTGTTTTGGACGCATTACTGGTTACAATGCAGGACGGTTCCGTCCGACCTGAGTTGCGGCGTCATGCCGGGCTTTTGCTTGGGCGGCTCGGCTGGAGGCCCGGAGACATAGATCGGTTTGTGGAAGTGCCCGATGGACAGAATCAGTTTGGGGTTAAGAAGGAAACGAAGAGCATCCCGTATAAGTATTTTATTGCCCGTTATCCTGTCACCAATATTCAATATGCGCGTTTTGTCAAAGAGGATGGCTATCAGATCCGCGAGTATTGGAGTGATGATGGTTGGGAATGGCGCGCGGGCAAATATGACCAGCGCACAATGGAGGCGGTGGAACGCGACTGGCTGGAGCATCGTCCGCTTGCCAAACGCAACACGCCGTATTACTGGCATAACATCGAGTTGAGCAACCCGATTGTGCCTGTGGTGGGTGTTAGCTGGTTTGAAGCCGAGGCGTATTGCAAGTGGCTTTCCAAGAAGATCGTGGCTGTGCCGGATGGATACACCGTGCGTTTGCTGACCAGCGAGGAATGGGAACGCGCGGCTCGCGGCACGGACGGGAGGGAATATCCGTGGGGCGACGGCTTCGATAAATCTGCGGCGAATACCTGGGACAGCGACCCGACCGGTTCGGGTCTGGGCGGAACAACGGCGGTTCTGACTTATCCACAGGGTGCCAGCCCGACCGATACCTGGGATATGAGCGGGAACGTTTGGGAGTGGACAGGCTCGTGGTACGATGAGGATAAGAAGTATCGCATCGTGCGCGGCGGCTCATGGATCGGCTACCAGTGGTTCGCGCGTTCTTCGTTCTGCAACTGGTCCATCCCGCTTACGTTCAACGACGACCTCGGCTTTCGCGTGGCAATCGCGCCGAAAAATTGAATGAGTAATTTGCGCTCTCAAGCGCAAACAGGAGGCAATATGGCTGGAAAAAAAACGAACAAGTCTGATGATTCAAAGGGAAATATTTTCATGGGGCAAAAAGCGGATATTGGCAGCAGTGAAATTACCACTGGCAGTAACAGCGTCGTCATCGGCGGCAGCATTCAGGGAAGCAATATCGTCATCGGCAGCAACAATACCGTGACGAATAACAGCGTCAACGTCAGCCCGCTTTTCGATGAAATCTATCAAAAACTCGACATCCAGAAAGACATCTCGCCGGAAGTAAAGCGGGATGTCAAAGAGGAGTTGAAGGAGATCCAATCCGCGCTCGAAGAAAAGCAACCCGACGAGTCTTTCCTCACAAGACGCTTCCGAAACCTGAGACGCATGGCTCCCGATATCGCGGACGTCGCGTTGGAGACGCTCAAGAATCCCATTGGCGGCGTGGCAGAGATCATCAAGAAGGTGGCGAAAAAGGCGGCGGAGGAGTGATTGGGAATTGATGGTTCGAGGGAAGAAAGAAAAGAGTGGAAAGTGGAAAGTAGAAAGTCTGGGTGGCTGAATAGAAGACCGCCCACGAATAAACGAATGGTGTTGCGCCAGGTGTTCGTTTATTCGTGTAAATTCGTGGACGGTCCGCCAGCCCCATAATCAACTTTGTTCTATAATACGTGAAGCGAATCGCGAGTGACCATTTATGAAACATGCCCCCGCTTCCTTGCTCGTTTTCCTTCTAATTGCCTGCGCCCCGCCTGTGGATGCGCCGCCTGACCCGACATCCATTTTCACATCTACGCCTCAACCAGCGACCGAGACTCTGGTGGTTCCAACCGTCACAGCGACTGTTGAAATTCCCACTCCCACGCCAACCGCCCTGCCAACTTATGCGCTGGATGAAATCCCGGCGTATCTCACATCCGTTCCCGAATCCTTCAACTCCGACTATTGCAAGGATACCCGTCCACTGCAATTGCTGAACGATCTCCGAACAGCCATCCAGACCCGCGATGGGGAATTGCTCGCCTCCCTTGTCAGCCCCGATGGCGGGGTGGGGGTGAGATACATCCGCAAGGGGAATGTCATCACCTATTTTGATAACGTCAAATTCGTTTTCGAAACAACCTACGAAGCGGATTGGGGTCTCGGTCCCGGTAGCGGTGAACCAGTAAAAGGCTCCTTCCAAACCGTCATCCTGCCTTCGCTGGAAAAGGTATTCTTATCCAATCCTTCTGTGACCTGTAACCAGTTGGTTATTGGCGGCGCAACCTACACCGCCGAATTTCCCTACGAGGGCATGAGTTTTTATTCCGTCCACTTCCCCGGCACCGATGAATTCGGCGGATTGGACTGGGAAACCTGGGTGGTGGGGACGTTCAGCAACCAGGGCAAACCGATGCTCGCGGCGCTGATCCGCTTTGCGTGGGAGCCGTAGGATTAACCTACGTTTTGTACACGGAGTTAACGGAAACATGATTCCCCCCCGAATTTAATATGGGACGCTGACGAGCGCGGATAGACGCGGATAAAACCTTTAAAATCAGCGTTTTCAGCATTTATCCGCGTCCGATATGCTCTTAAAAACATAACTCACCTGCGAAAGCTTAATTTCGGGGTGAGTTATGTTTTTTCTGCTCCCGTCTGATCTTCGAATGTCCATGCACAAGGTAAGAAATCTCGCTATACGACCTTCTTAAAAGTACTATTGCAACTTTTTGCAATAAGGAGAGCCATGTCCTGTGCCGAAGAATACACTCGCCAACTCCGCGCCCGCGGGTATCGAATGACGCCGCAAAGGCTGGCGATTCTCCACGTTTTGCACCATGAAGGCAGGCATCTTTCGCCGGTGGAAGTCTTTGAATCAGCCCGACGCAAACAACCCGACCTGACCGAGCCGACCGTCTATCGCACCCTCGAATTCCTTGCCGAAAACGGTCTGGTCCGCCCCGCATTGACCGGCTCTGGTCACCTCGCCTATGAAATCGCCCGGCATGAGCATCATCACCTGCTTTGCCGCCAATGCGGAGCAGAAATGGAAGTGGATCACGCCATATTGAAATCCATGTATGCGCGTTTGGAATCTGAAAGCGGCTATCGTCTCACCGACAGCCACCTGACGTTTTTTGGTCTTTGTCCCGATTGTCAAAAAGGAGATTAAAAGTATGTGGTACTCACCCGTCCCTCTTCACATCCCAGACGGTTTTCTAAGCCTGATCGTCTCCATCGTTTGCTGGGTTGTCACCGCCCTGACCCTCGGCGCGGCGATCTCACGCACGAATAAATCGCTTGGCGAAAGGCAAATTCCGCTCATGGGCGTGATGGCAGCCTTCATCTTCGCCGCGCAAATGATCAACTTCCCCGTCGCAGGCGGCACATCCGGTCATTTGCTTGGCGGTGCATTGGCGGCAATCGTCCTTGGTCCCTGGGCAGGGATGCTTGTCATGACCGCCGTCATCGCCGTGCAGGCGCTGCTCTTTCAAGATGGCGGTCTGCTCGTGATGGGCGCGAACATCCTCAACATGGGTCTGGTCACCGCCGCCATTGGGTATGGGTTGTATCGCTCCGTGAGCGGGAGTTCCAAAACGGTCAAACTCGCCGTTACCGGTTTCGCCGCCTGGCTTTCGGTGATGGCGGGCGCATTGCTCACCTCGCTTCAAT
>DAOTXI010000260.1:0-2813 GCA_034435475.1 Anaerolineales bacterium | reverse complement strand
GGGTTTGGTGAGGGCGTAGTCGAGAGTCCCTTCGCGGATTTCGTCCATGAGGCGCTCCATGTTCGGCTGGATGGCGGCGCGGATCACTCCCCCGGTGATGGTGAAGACGCCCATTACAGCCAGCAGGTCGGCTTTGCCCCAGCCGCCGAGTTGGTCCACCTGGTCGAAGACGAGGCTCAAACCGATCAGCCCCGTGCCAAGCGCGATGAAGGTTTGCAGGATTTGAATGTAGAGATTTGCGCGGTATTGAAATTCGTTCAGGATGCCGATGCGCAGGTAATTGAAAGCGAGTTTTACGCCTTGCATATCAACCTCCCACCGCCGAGAATTGACGGATGGCAACTTTCCAAATCTGGCTGACAATGATCGCGCCGAAGAAGACCCAGGCGAATTGCATCCCCAAGCCGATGAATAGGTCGTTGACTGACATATTCCCCACCAAAACTTCGATGGGATAACCGAACGCCCAACGGAAAGGCATGAACCACGCGGCTTGTTGCACCCACTCCGGCATTAAAGAAAGCGGAACAAGCCTTCCCGAAAAGATCAGCTCGGCGGCAAAGTACAACTCAAAGAGGGCGCTGACCCGCGTCGTCCAAAATGTGACCATGCCCAGCAGGGAAAGGGTGATGGTGCGGATCAGATACGCCATCCAAATGGCGACGAAGAAAATTACACCTTCGAGCAGGGTCGGATGGAGGTCTGGCTTGAAGAAAAACGAAAGGGCAAGCGCAAGCGGAATCCACAGGAGGATCATGACGACTTTCCAGCCTGCGAAGAACGCTACATCCTCATGAAGCGGATGCATCGGGCGCATCAGCGACATCGAAAGCCTGCCCTGCCGGATGCGCCACTCCCAGCCGTAGGGCGTGAAAGCAATGTTCATCTGGCGGACGAGAGTCCACACGATGTAATAGGCGGCGAGCGAAGCGGGAGTGTACCCGCCCACCGAGCCGCCCTGTTGATTCGCCACTGCCGACCAGACCACCATGTAGATGACGGGTTCCGCCAACATACCGATCATATAAAAATAATTGGCAACAGGATACTGCCACTGCTCCAACACGGAGAGGCGCATCATGGACGTGTAGAAATCGAAATATCGTTTCATTCCAGCGCCTCTTTCTTGACGGAGAAAACCGACTCGATCACGTCCTCGATGGGCGCGGCTTCGACAGTAAGGTCTTCAACGGATAAATCGTTAAGCAGGCGCGATGTGACCGCCGAGGTCTTTTCCTTCGGCACGCGCATCGTTATTCTGGACCCGTCAACGGATACCACGTCCCCATACTGACTCAAGTCTGCGGCGGGATTCTCGAGCGTGAAGCCAACAGTTTTGAACGCGGAGAATTTCTCGACCAGCGCGGAGAGGTCTCCATCGAAAAGAAGTTGCCCGTGGTGGATGACGATAACGCGCCTGCACAAGGCTTCGACATCCGCCATGTAGTGACTGGTGAGCAGGACGGTCGCGCTATAACGCTTGTTGTACTCCGCCACGAACTGACGGATGCGTTTCTGCATGGTCACGTCGAGACCGAGGGTCGGCTCATCAAGGAAGAGAATCTTCGGCTTGTGGAGCAGCGCGCCGACGAATTCCATTTTCATGCGCTCACCCAGCGAAAGGTTACGGACGGGTTTTTGCACAAGGTCTTTCAGGTCGAGTAATTCAATAAATTCATCGCGGGTTTTCTTGAACTCTTCGGTTGGGATGCTGTAAATGGCGCGTTGCAGGTCAAACGAGTCGAGGGCGGGCAGATCCCATGAGAGTTGATTGCGGTTGCCCATCACAAGCGTGATCTGGCGCAGGTAATCGTGCGGGCGTTTGGCGGGTTCAAAACCCAGAACAGAAACATCGCCAGAGGTGGGGTGCAGAAGCCCGGTGAGCATTTTGAGCGTGGTGGTCTTGCCCGCCCCATTGGGACCGAGAAAGCCGACCACTTCGCCGGGCTGGATGTCGAACGAGATGCCGTCCACTGCTTTGACGGTTTTATATTTGCGTTTGAAGAGTCCCTTCGCGGCGGCTTTCAATCCGGCTTCGCGTTCGGGGACCTGGTAGTGTTTTGCCAGTTTCGAGATCGAAATGACAGAGGGCATGGGGTTACTCCTATTGAGACCTGACAGTAACGCTCTCAGCGTGACTGTCAGGTCTGGTTGTTGATTATTAACTGATGTTACGCAGTAGGGGCGACCCGTCCCAATCCACGAGAATTTCGTTGCGCCAGAGAGGGTCGCCCTATGCGGGCAACGCAACCGCGCGCACAAAGGGCGACCCTTTGTTGCGTTCAGAGGCTTTATAGGATTCTGGCGGGTCGCCCCTACGATACACTGGCAAACTGCGTAAGGTCAGTTAATAAAAAAACCGCAGGGCGAGGCGCGCCTGCGGCGGATGGGCGGGGAATTGAAATTACCCGTTCAACCTAAAGGGAGGCACGCGATTGAGTATGAACTTACCGGTGTTGACTGACATTCAAAAAGTACCTCCTTTCGGTTTAGAATTGCCGGTAGTTTATCACAGGCAAAATCGAGCTGCAAGAAGGAATTTTAGAGAAAGGAGTCGAAAGTTTCCCAACTTTCGCTCCAACGTCGGGAGACGTTGGAGTCCGTACCTCTCATGAACAAAACAGAACTGGAAAAAGAGTTAGATGAAACCTATCGCCGCTTTATCGCCCTGGTGAACTCTATCCCCGAAGCGGATTATCCCCTCCCCACCGACAACCCGGCGTGGACGGTGGGCGATATTCTGTTTCACATCACGCTTGGTCCTCATGCGTTGGCTTTGGAAATCTGGATGACCGTCCATGCGACCAATTTGT
>DAOTXI010000259.1:0-1865 GCA_034435475.1 Anaerolineales bacterium | reverse complement strand
ACGTTTGACTTTGGACGATCTTGTAGCAAAACTGCATACCAACCCCAAACGCATCTTCAACCTGCCGGAACAGCCCGAAACCTGGGTGGAAGTGGACGAGAACGCCGTCTATGAGATCAAAGCCAGTGAGGGTTTCACCCGCTGCGGCTGGACTTCGTTTGAAGGCTGGAAGGTGAAAGGCCGAGTCCGCAAGGTGGTTCTACGCGGCGCGACTGTGTTCGAAGATGGAAAAGTTTTGGCAAGCCCCGGCTTTGGCAGGAATGTGAGGGGGTGAAGAACACAGCGCGGCAGATACGGCACAACCAATAAAATACCCCGTGTTTGAAATTGTCTGTTTTATCTTGTAAAAAAACTACATCATCAACTTCGGACGGTATTGCAGCGCCTCCGCCAGATGCGCGGACTGTATCTCTTCGCCCCCGGCTAAATCCGCAATCGTTCTCGCAATCTTCAAAATACGATGATAAGCTCGCGCCAACAAATTGAGTTGACTCATCGCCGCCCGCATCAAACTCTGACCTTCAGGCTGGAACTGGCAAAATTGCCTGACCTCGCCGATGCGCATGTCGGCATTGCAAACGATATTAGATTGAGATAGTCTTGGATTTGAACAGTATTTGCGATCTGATTAATCTATAAGGCTTTTTTCCATGAATCGGATAAACATCTTTGCGGATTTGGAAAGCTTTTTCTCTTTCAAGTACGTGATAACAATCGTGCTTGCAAATGTTTCCGTTAGTGGAATAGCAATCACGTCAGGGCGTCTGTAATAGTTCAATACTTTTTCCATCATCAATGCAACGCCGCTGTTGGATGCCACCAGCCCGATGATGCTGGCTCCGCGCAATGTCGAATAAAACACCCTTGGTTCGAAACCGGCCGATCGGCAGGCATTTAAGGCTAGTTCATATACCAAAGTCCCTTTGTTGAACATAATAAAATTTTCGTTGGTGAGTTCTGAGAGAGAAAGCGTTTCACGATTGGCAAGTGGGTGGTTTTTTGAAACCGCAATTATTAATTTATCGGTGACAACTTCAAGGATCGAAAACTGAGTTGTATCCACGCCATAATCTCTCACAAAAGCCAGGTCATATTTATTCTGGAGCAAGGCGGGTAATACTGTAGAAGCCTCTCGCTCTTCAAGAACCAGGTTTATATCAGGATATGCCGCTCTGAATTTGGCGATATAGGTTGTGATTCCATATTGTGCGATGACTGGAATGGCTGCTATGGATATTTCTGGCGATGTTTTTCTAAACTCCCCAATCTCTACCAACATGGATTTATAAAGTTCATTGAAGGTTTGAGCATGTTTTTCAAAAACTTTCCCAGCTTCTGTTAGGGATACTTTTCGCTTGCTTCGGTCAAACAATTGGATGTCCAGGCTTTTCTCCAATGCAATGACCTGTTTGGATAGGGAAGATTGCGAGATAAATAAATTATCTGCCGCCGCGCTGAAGGAACCTGTCTCCGTAATTGCCAGAAAGTATTGGATTTGCTTTATTTCCACAATTTACTCCGACTTATTCCATTATGGAATTGATTGTATCAGGAATCGAATTGAAATGGTTGTAAAAAATCCGTATTCTGAAATTATGATCAGATTTTTCTGGTCAATTCCAATTAGTTACCAAGGAGAAGAAAAGATGAAGAAGGTACTTTCTAAATTCCCGGCGATCTTTATTGTGGCAGGAATCTTATTGGCAGCCTGCGCGCCTGCCGCAACCGATACCCCTGCCGAGCCGGAAGCCGCCGCTACAGAGGCCCCTGCTGCCGAGGAAGCCCCGGCAGAAGACACTGTTGTTACCATGGTGCCTGCAAAACCCGGATCACCCTTTGATATCAACGGCAAAGTGGTCTGCTAC
>DAOTXI010000258.1:0-4361 GCA_034435475.1 Anaerolineales bacterium | reverse complement strand
TGCCGATCTCTGGTGAATTCCAGAAAAGGAAATAAGGAATGCGAAGCGCGCGCGAATTTGGCAACGCGCTGGTCGCTGCCATCCTATCCATTGGGTTGACGTTGGGGGCGCTGTCCATTTCGCTGGTGGGATTCATTCCAGAAGAAGCCGAACCGCCAACGTTGACTTCCATCCCATCGCCGATTCCCGTCACTGCAACTTACACTCTGCTACCATCGCCCACGCTTCCACAAGGAGCGGAAACAGCAACTCCCTCGGTCACCAACACACTCGTCCAATCCACCACCTGCCCGCCGCCGCCCGGCTGGACAGCATACTTCGTTCAAGGCGGGGATTCCATTGAGAGCATCGCCGCGAAGTACGGAGTGACGGGCGATTACCTAAAAAGTAAGAACTGCCTGACCAGCAATGAAGTGCTTCCGGGCAAGTCCATTTATGTGCCGAACCTGCCCACCAGCACAAGGGCGGTTTGTGTGCCGGGCGCTCCGGGCTGGGTCAACACCTACACCGCGAAACACGGCGATACATTTTACGGCATTGCCTACCGTTACTATACGAGCGAGCGCGAGATCATGAACGTCAACTGCCGAAACTCGACCATACTCTACGCGGGTGAAGTCATCTGGGTTCCCAACAGGGAGCCACGCCCGCTGACAAGCACGCCCGTCCCCAGCACAATCACCCTTGATGCCTCGACCGCCACGCCCGTATTCACCGAGCCCGGAACGATTCTGCCATTCACACTCACGCCCTCATTGACGTGGACGCCTTCGCTGACCTTCACCGTTTCACCCATCCCGACCCAGACCGCCTCGTTAACTCCCTTCCCCGACGCGACACCCACACCATAGCGCGGGTTTATGGTGAAAAAACCGAAAAGTCAGGGCGTACACAGAATATTTTTTCATCTGCCAATCTGCGCGAATTTTGCTATCTTCTCTCTTTACCGCACCTTTCCCTCGCAAAGAAATCTTAACCCACAGGGCTAAGGTCTTTTCGGCGAATCGGGAATTTGTGAAGGAGATGGAGATGTCGCATGGCGTCGTGGCGATATCTTTAGGGTTTTCGTGTACGAGTGGAGAATTATGAATTCGCGCCAATTAACGCAGATTGGTGGATTCGCTGAAGGTTCTGCATAAGCCCTACAATCAAAGGAATTAGACAGCCTGATCACCCCGAACCATGACCGTAGTCCTACTACCTGAAACATTCAAATCGTTTACAATAATGCCCGATGAGAGGAGGTCCATTATGATTGGCGAATCAAACCTGGTCATGCTCGTTGAAGATAATGCGGATCATGCCGAACTGGTTATCCGGACACTGGAGGGTCATCACATCCCCAACAGGATACTGCATATATCCGACGGCGAAACCGCGCTGGATTATCTTCTGCGACGAAACAAGTTTAGCGACCCCCAGACCAGCCCGCGCCCCCATATCATCCTCCTTGACCTGCGCCTGCCCCGCATGGATGGGCTTGAAGTATTGCGAGTGATCAAAAAAGAAGGGGACGGATTACGCAATATCCCGGTTGTGTTCCTGACAACCTCCGAGGAGGAAAGAGACATGCATCACGCATATGAATACTATGTCAACTGCTATCTTGTCAAACCGGTCGGATTCGAAGATTTCAACAACCTAATGCACGATCTGGGCGGTTACTGGCTCGGATGGAACAAACAAGTAGAGGAATGAAATCCGCATGTCAGATGAAGCCATTCATATCCTGCTGGTTGAAGACGAAGACCCCCATGCCGAACTGATCCAACGCGCCTTTGAAGATCAAGGATTCGAATTCCATATCCACCGTGTCCGGTCCTTGGGTGAGGCGCGCGAGTATCTGCAAAGCCGCCAACCGCGCTTGATCGTAGCCGACTGGCGTCTTCCGGATGGGGAAAGCATGGAACTCCTGCCCAATCACCGCGATCCGCTTGCAACCCCCATTATTTTAATGACCAGCCACGGTAACGAACGCATCGCCGTTGAAGCGCTCAAATCCGGCGCGTTGGATTATGTCGTTAAATCGCCCGAATCCATGCTGGATATGCCCCACGCCGCGCGCAAGGCGCTCGACCAATGGAAAGCGCGGGCAGACCGCATCCGGATTCAAAATGCGCTGACAGAAAGCGAAGCCCATTTCCGCCTGCTTGCCGAGAACGCCAGCGACATGATCGCCCGCATCACCATCATGGGCGAAATGTTCTACATCTCTCCCGCCTGCCAGACCATCCTCGGGCGGACTCCGGAGGAACTTCTTGGGGCGAAAATCTTCGACCTTATCCATGAAGAAGACCGCGCAATCATCCACGAACTATTCACCCGTAATACCAGCGACACGACCTATACAGTCACCTTTCGCGCCAGCCATAAGAATGGTTCCTTTGTATGGCTCGAAACATCCGCCCGCGCGGTCATTGACCCGAAGAGCAATAAGGTGATCGAGGTCCAATCAGCCTCGCGTGATATTACAGAGAGAAAAAACGCCGAGGAAGCTCTGCAACAAGCCCACAAACAATTGAGCGAAGCCTACGAAAGGACAATCGAAGGCTGGGTGCGCGCACTCGACCTGCGTGACCGTGAAACTGAGGGGCACACCCAAAGAGTCACCGATATCACCCTCAAGGTCGCCAAACTGATCGGATTTACGAATGAGGATATGATGCATATCCGCCGCGGCGCGCTGCTGCACGACATGGGGAAGATTGGCATCCCCGATGAAATTCTGCAAAAGACCGGTCCACTCAATGATACCGAATGGGCAAAAATGCGGAGGCATCCATCCTATGCCTACGAAATGCTTTCCCGCATCGAATACCTCCGCCCCGCGCTCGACATCCCCTTCTACCATCACGAACGCTGGAACGGTTCAGGCTACCCGCACGGACTCGCCGGAAAAGATATACCACTCTCAGCCCGACTCTTTGCCATTGTAGACGTTTGGGACGCCCTGCGAAGCGACAGGCCCTACCGCAAAGAACTGCCGCGGGAACAGGTGATCGAATACCTGCGCGAGAATTCGGGAAAACTTTTCGACCCTCAATTGGTCGAGGTCTTTCTTAAATTCGTCGAAACTGAAAAGTTGTAGTTTGACACCCATCCCCTGTATCGGTTATGCTTGCGCCGTCCGGGCAGGCCCGGCGCGGCGAAGCCTTTCGAACCCCGCCAGGATCGAAAGATAGCAACGGTAAGGAAGAGCCTTCGGGTGCCGCCGGTCTCCTGCCCGGATATTTTTAAATACAACGCAACACAAGGGTGGGTATAATCTTCCCCATGACTTCCAAAAATATCATCGTCATCTTTATGTCGCTTGCCCTCGGTATTGCGCTTGGACTGGTCTATGGCTGGGTCATCGAACCAGTCGAGTTCACCGATGTCACCCCCGACCTGCTGCGCGAAGACTACCGCGTTGATTACATCTTGATGACAGCGGAAGCCTACACAAACGACTTCGACTCGGCAGCGGCAGCCAGAAGACTCGCCGTACTTGGCAGCAACGCCCCAACCTCCTACGTCGTCTCCGCGATCGAATATGCAAACCTGAATGCATTCACCGAAGATGAGATCACCGCCCTGCAAACCCTTTTGACCGCCATGCAAACCTACCAACCCGGCGCGGATCAGACTCCATGAACCGGAACTTGATTCTGTTAACCATCCTCGCGGTTCTCACCGGGTTCGGGCTTGGTCTGGCATACTCGTGGCTGCTCTCCCCCGTAACCTATGTGGACGCAAACCCATCCCTCCTGCGCGCCGATTTTAAAGACCAGTATCGGGTCGTCATCGCCGCCTCCTACGCCGCAAACCAGGACCTGACCCGCTCCCGCGCCCGGCTGGAAACTCTCGGCGATTCCGATCCGGTTGCCGGGTTGAGCGCACAGGCGCAACGGATGCTCGCCGCCGGAGAACCCTTCGACAAAGTCCGCCCGCTTGCGCGGCTTGCCACCGACCTGCAACAGGGATTCGTCAGCGAGCCGTTCACGCCCACGCCGCTGCCAACATTCAACACGCCATCAGCGCAGGAAACAACTCCTACTGCCTCGCCGGAACCCAGGTCCAGCGAAGAGCCGACGTTCACTCCTCCACCGACAGTTTTCTTCGAGCAAACCCCGTTGACTCCATCTTTGCTGGAGACATCCACGCCTCGCCCGACCTTCACGCCCACATCCGGTCCCGGCGCTCCCTTCGCCCTTATCGGACAGGAGACGATTTGCGATCCGGGTATGTCGGCTGTGATGCAGTTTATACTCATGGATGCGCGCCAAAATCAAATCCCCGGGATCGAGATCATCGTCACATGGAATCAGGGAGAAGACCGCTTCTTTACCGGTTTCAAGCCCGAACTCGGCAATGGATACGCC
>DAOTXI010000257.1:0-2201 GCA_034435475.1 Anaerolineales bacterium | reverse complement strand
CAAGTAGCACGGCAAAAGTTTGCCCAGTGATGGGAACCGGCGAGAAAGGCAGGGGAATTTCAATTTGCGCGAAGAGCGCAACCAGCCACGAGCCGAGTAAAACAAGGGTGAAGTTACGCGCGCCTTCAGAGATCCGGGGGAACGCGCGGTTGTAAATGGTTGGTGCTAGTGTGGTCATAAAGTCTCCTGAATAAAGTGAGTTTGCCCTGTTGCAAACACCCTCAAAGTCTGTCACTGCGAGCGAAGCGAAGCAGTCTCCCATGCAGTCAGGGGATTGCTTCGCCGCTTGCGGCAGCTCGCAATGACACCCTTGCAACAGAGCAAAGTGAGTTCAGTATCAGTAACCCTTGGACTGTAGAAAAGATTTGTTTGCTCTCAGCCCGCCCGCCGCACCGGCGCAGTCAAACAATGCACTGCCCCATAGCCGTTGACCAGTTTGTTCAATTCCGCGCTCAATACGCGGAAGCCGCGTTTTTCCAGTTCGCCGATCACGCGCTTGTTTGTGGATAGCGCCACAATGACGGTTTTGTTTCCCAGATTCAGCAGGTTGGTGGCAAAGTTTGCCTGTTCTTTTTCATCTACCTCAATGATCTCAATACCCCGTTCGGACAGATACTCCCGAAAACCGCCAAGTTCCTCCACAACCAGAACGTCCATATTCCGCGAAACACGGATAACCTCGCGCTGGTCAAGTTCGTGACCGTATGCCATCACCAGATTCGGCGCGAGCGGGATCCAGAACATATCCAGATGCATCAGGTGCATATGCTCATCCGTAGGAGCACCGTACAAGGCTGACTCTTTGACATGCCGTTTGTTGACCACCGCCAGGATCTGAATTCCTTTTCGCTCCAGTTCGGCGCCGATCTTTTTGCATAGGTTCTTGACCGCGCTCAGCGTTGTCCGCGCGCCGACGCCAATGAAGCAGGCATCGCCCAAAATGGCGACATCGCCGCCTTCGATGTTCCCGTGGTCAATTTGCACAAGGCAGTTTTCATAACCCAGCTCGATCAACGCTTGTTTGAAAATTTCCACCTCCGGTTTGCGGATGCCCCACTTTAACGCGGATAGCACGATGCGGTCCGCCAATGCCTGAGACTGATCGCGCCCATAAAAGATATTTGCAAGCGGCAGGTCGTGGCTGAGGCTGAGAAAAAAATTCAGATGGATGGCGCCGGTTTCCCCGTAGATTTGAGCGTCTTCTTTCAAGATGGTTTTTATATCCCGCCTGACCTGCTCGTAGACTGCGTCAATATCCCCGTGAATCCCTTCATGTGAAAAATCGCGGATCTTGTGTTCGCGGTAGGTTTCGTAATATTCCCCGGCGCGTTCGAGAAGCGCCTGTTCCAGCTCATAAATGTTGGACGGTAAGCCCGGCCTTCCATCATGCCTGAACGACCTTGCCAGCGCGTCTTTTGCGCGGATGAAGCGGATGCCTTCGCCTTCGATCAATGCCTGCATGTGGCGGAACTCGCGACGGGCTTCGAGCACTTCGTAATAACTGAAGAACAGGCTTTTCGATTTTGGAAGCAGCTGCCCGAGCAATGCTTCAATGCCCGGCTCCCCCCAGACCAGGACCTCCTCCAACGGGTGTGTCTCGTCATAAATGGCTGGCTGCATGTCACCGATAAAAAAAACAGACCAAACACTCAAGCGTATTCAGTCTGTTTATTCGTTTTCCTACATCATCTCCGGGGCTTGAATATCGAGCAGACGGAGCGCATTCGCCACCACCTGCTTTGCTGCCGTCACCAAGCGCAGACGGGCGTTCTTCACCTTCTCGTCATCGTTCTGCAAAACCGGCACGGCATGATAGAACGAATGGAAGGCATTCGCCAGATCGTAGGCATACATCGCCATTACCAGCGGACGATATTCCTCCGCCGCCTGCTGCACCTTCTGTGGGAATTGCGACATCTGCTCGATGAGTTCTATTTCCTGCTTTGTTAATTCATAGTCGAAAGTCGAAAGTCTAAGGTCGTCTGACTTTTGACTTTCGACCTTTGACTTCTTTAAGATCGAATTCGCCCGCACATGCGCATTCTGAATATATGGACCCGTTCGCCCATCAAACGAAAGAGCTTCTTCGATGTTGAAGACAATGTCTTTGTTGTTGTCCACCGAAAGCATGGAATAGACCAGCGCGCCCAAACCGATCTGTGCGGCGATCTTTTCGCGTTCTTCGGCGGGAATATCCACAC